>CAZSLV010000073.1:0-9360 GCA_964607545.1 uncultured Gudongella sp.
AAGATTCAATAGACCTACTAACATCCCTTGCATCATCTTTTTGTTTATCTAATCTTATGTAATTTACACCCAGTTCTTTTAACCTTGAAGTAAGGAGCATTTCATTTGAATCATAAATTTTCCCATCTTCTAAGACATCTCCTATCCTTGTTACTTCATCCCCAGTTACTAGGACACCTACAAGAGGCTTTCTAAAGACCCTAAGCTTTTGAATACCCATACTTGAGAGTACTCCTAAATGTATAGGGTTAAGTTTAGTGTTTTTCTTTATCAAAAGATCCTTAGATTTAATATCTTCCCCAGCATAACAATAGTTAGAATAGGCCTTAATTGGTTTATCTATAAGTATTTTACCTTCATTTTCTAAGGTATCTTCAAGCCTTACTACACAATTTGACCCCTCTGGCATCTTTGCACCTGTCATTATCCTAATTGCTTGGTATTTACCAAGGGCCTTCTTGCTAGTTTGGCCTGCATTTACCCTATCTATAATTGAAAAACTAATAGGATTTTCTAATGATGCCTCCTTAGAATCTTCCCCCTTAATGGCAAATCCATCCAAGGGTGACTTGTCAAAGGGAGGATTATCCATGGGGGCAAAAATATCCTCAGCCAATATCCTAGCCAAAGAATTTTCTGTATTTAAAATTTCAATATCCTTAATCTCTTCCACAGACTTTAAAATTGTTTCTATAGCTAGCTCTACTTCTATGTTTTTCACATTAAACTCCCTTTCCAAATTGGCAATTTGGGTAATGGCATATAGGGCAATCTAAGCAAAGTCCCCCATAACCCAATTTTGATAAGTCATCTTTATCAACTTCTATACCTGCTGCAGCATAGGGTAGGATTATATCAAATATAGTAATTTTATGGTACATGGCACAGCCTGGGACCCCCATTACTGGTGTTTTATCATCAAAATAAGCAAGTAAAAACATAGCTCCAGGTAAAACAGGTGAGCCATAGCTTATAATCTTTGCTCCAGACTTCTTAATTGCCCTGGGGGTTAAATCATCAGGGTCAACACTCATGCCCCCGGTACAGATTATAATTTCAGCACCCTCTTTTTTCATATTTAAAATTGCATTTTTAATTTTTTCATCATCATCATCACATAATACATGACTTATTACTTCCATCCCCTGTTTATGTAGTTTTTCCTTTATAACAGGGCTAAAAGTATCTTTAATTAAGCCAGAGTAAACTTCGCTACCTGTAGTAATAATACCTGCCTTTAGTTTTTTAAAGGGCACAATACTTAAAAGAGGACTATCTCCCCCAATTTCCTTGGCCTTTTCTAGTTTTTCTTCATCAATTACTAGGGGTATTATCCTCATGCCAGCTAACTTATCCCCAGCTTTTACAGGCAAGTTTCCCTTTCTTGTAGCAATCATCATTTCCTCTAGGGCGTTTATTTTATCTAGTTTTTCAACATTTACTTTAAAAAAACCATCCCTACTAGCAATTAACTCAGCTTTTCCTTCTTTAATTTCACTTATAGTCATGTAATCATTTTTGCATAAATCTATTAAAAATAAGGCAGCATCATTTTCATGAACCATGCCCTCTTTATACTCCCACACATATAAGTTTTCCTTGCCCATGGATTTTAAAATGGGGATGTCTTCTTCTTTTATAACATGGCCCTTTTTAAAGGCTACCCCTTTTGAATGATCCTTTATTATCCTAGTAAGGTCATGAACTAGAATACTCCCTATAGCATCTTCTGTTTTAATTGTCTTCATCATACCATCCTCTCTATGTAAAGGCTTTTCAAGTTTCAACTTAAAAAACAGGCCTTAATCCTAGTTTCTTAACCTATTATTTGTGCCATATACCTTGTTTGTTAAAAAAATATCTAATTTGCTTAGACTTATCCGCCGGTTTTTATCTTATCATTTTTGTCATGGTTTATGCAACCTTTATGGAGTTTTTATAACAAAGAGCTGCTCTTAGTAAAGAGCAGCTCTTTTGTTAATTTTTATTTTTATTTATATCCGTATTCCCCATATTCAACAGTTTCAGCTAGGGACCTTGCGTACTTTTCACTCATGGTTTGAGTGGAATACAAGTACTTTACTTTATTGTTTGTTTCTAATTCACATATATCCTTGTAGTCTTCACTAGTTGATATTTTTTTCAAAGCCCTCTCAATTTGTGGCTCTGTTAAAAAGTATGGTGAATTTGAGAAATAGTACCTAGGTGTTGGACAAGGATAGGTTTTTGAATTCCACCTAACCATTTCCGCGATAGTTTTAGCTACATCTTTTTCATCAACTAACAAGGCTATCATAGCATAATTATCGCTCATGTGGTCTTGTGAATAATAGTAAATATCCTTATCGCCCTTTATAGACTTTATATCCTTACAATTTTCATCTTCACTTAATTGCTTTAATGTTTCATCTATATCCTGGTCTTCTTCTAAAAGGGAGGTTTTGCTAGTTAAATTAGCAGCCCCACTTCTTATCCTTATAAACTCAGCTAGAAGTTCCCATTTAGTCTTTGCTTCTTCTTCCTCAACTTTATCTTCTTCTAAATTAACTTCTTCTAAGTCATCAGCTTTTTTTTCATCAAGGTCATCATCATCAGGCAAGCTGTCTAAATAATCTAGTAAATCAATTTTTTCTTCATTTAATTTGTCTAAATTAATCTCAGCTGGATACTCTTTTATTTCTTTTTCAGAGATGAAGTCTCCCTTTCGTCTTCCAAATAACATTTGAAAACCTCCTACTTAACTACTTATATTAAACCTCTTTTTTCAAGATCATCAGCCATATATCCTAAAGAAAGTCTTTCTAAAGTTTCTCTTGTAGGGATACCTGTTTCAACATTCCATCCCATTTCTTCATAGAACATATCTTTAGCTATTTCCATATCAGCCCTGTCTAATTTAACCGTTCCTTCTTCAAAAGCTTTAAATTCAGGTTGTTTGTCAAATACCCACTTAGGTATATCATCATGGTCTTTTCTTAAGTTTTTACTTCCTTCATGTATATCAAAAGATATAGCAGTCATTACTCTTAACATATTTGAAACTCTTTCACTTGCTAAGTCTACATCTGCCCTCTTCCAATTTTCTCCTGTTACTGCTGTCATATATTTAGCATCTAGTTCATGGTCACCCTTGTATCCACGTGCTTTAACTGGTGATAGTGTCATAGGGTACATCCAGTTACAAAGGGTTGCCATATCATGCCATTGCTTGCCAATAAATGCCCACTTAGCAAGTTTTGCCTTGCTCCTATTCATTGGAGTGTAAGCATTTGGCTTATCAACTGCTCCCTCACCAAATTCATCTTCTAATATTTGCTTATATAGCTCATAAGGTGAGCCTGACTTTGTTACATTAGTCATATGGTGAATCATACAATCTCTATTATACATCATATTATATAGCATACCTGTTTGCCAAGCTTCTTCAGGTCCATGGTGCTTAGGATATCCATTGTAGGTTATAATTTGTAGGTATTCTTCATCTAAATAAGCTGGATCTAAATCCCATGCCTTAATCATTTCAAGAGTTCCCCAACCTATTTTAGAAATTTCTCCCTTATTTTCAGAAATTCTTTTAACTATTTCAAATACCCACTTAGGATTTCCTTCTTCCATCAAGTTCCAAGGAATTGAATTCCATTCATCAGCAGGAAGTTTTTCTTTTAAGATGCCTTGCTTATAGCAATAGTTGAAGTCACGAGCAATGGCACCATAGTTATCCCATAGTCCGTACTCATCTACTGCTCTTGACCCTGCCCCATTGATAACAATGTTTGAATCTCCCTCATCAACAAAGTCATCTACTCCGTTAGGATACCAAGTTTTTTGAACTAGGATAGGCATACAAGTATTTGATACCTTTGTTGGTAGGTCAAAATCAGCTAGTGGGTCAATATCATATTGAGCATAGCATCTGATTGGGCATGATGAACATCCTCCAACCTTAACCATATACTTATCTGCAAATTCACCATGGTCAAAGTGTCCCTTAAGAGCACGGAAACCTATTTTATTTATATCTCCAGCTGGTTGTTCTCCCATGTCAACAAATCCACTTTGTCCTTTTCTCCATCCCCTACCAGGTGCTCCAGACCATCTGTTTGCTCCTGAAGGTGCTGAATACTCTGCCCATGATTGAGGAACTGCAGGTACGTTGTGGTTGTTGTTTCCCCCAACTAATTCTCTTAGCATGTAATCACTAACTTCTTTTACAGCTTTTGGATCAGCTAGTTTAACACTACCTGTCCCCTTTACAACAAAACCTTTTATGTTTTTAGAACCAAATATAGCTCCTGCTCCTCCTCCACCTGAGTTGCCAAATGAAGTCATCATACAAGACATATTTAATAAATTTTCCCCTGCTAGTCCAATAACAGCAGCATCAAATTCTGGACCATTTTCTTCTACTAAAATTCTATTTGCTTCAAAAGTTCCTACTCCCCAAAGGTGACTAGCATCTTCTATTGAAACATTATCATCTTCAATTTTAAGATAAACTGGGGATGATGCTTTTCCTTCAAAAATAACCCCATCATAACCCGCATACTTAATAGCATGAGCTATGTGGCCTCCCATATGTCCATCTACTATAGAATATCCCTTTGACCAAGCTGATAAGAAACTCATATTTAATCTTCCAGAACAAGGAACTCCAGATCCTGTTAATGGACCCATTGCTAAAACTAATTTTGATGCTTCATCATATGCATGTGTATCTAGAGGTACTTCATCATAAATTATCTTATAACCAATACCCATGCCACCAACATAATCTTTATATTTGCTAGTATCTTCTGTAGATATTTTTCCATTTGTAAAGTTAACCCTTAATATTTTTCCAGCCCAACCATATATAGCCATGTTTTATATCCCCCTTACGAATTTCTTGTCTTTTGTGCTTCTTGAGTAAGTTTATCCCAAGGAACGATTGCTAATGCTCCTGTTATACAACCTTCAACGCAAGCTCCACAAGCTATACATTTAGAAGATTTATTTGTTTCAGGATTAAGTGTTGGCATATGCCATGGACATGCTTCTACACAAGCCCCACACCCTATACATTTATCCTTATCAACCATCTTAACTCCCTTATCAGTAGAGTAAATAGCTTCTACAGGACAAGCATTTCCACACCATGGATCTTCACACTGACGGCATGTATCTGGGAAGTATACCCAGTCATCTTGTAGGGTTCCACTACCATTTTTCTCCATTAAGTTTCTTGTTACTTTAACTCTTGATATGTAAGATGATGTTACCCCATCATTTACCAATGTACAGTTTATTTCACATCTTTGACATCCTGTACATAAGGCTTCATTAACTACTAATAAACCAGTAGGCATAGCCCAAACTGAAACCTCTCCATTGTCAATTTGTTCTTGAGTACAACCAAACATCGATAGTAAAGATGCTGAAACTGATAGGCCCACTAAGCTCTTGCCTGAGATCTTCATAAACTTTCTTCTTGTCATATCAGCGTTTATAGTCTCTTCATATTTACCTATAGCTTTATCCAGTATTTTTTCCTCTGACATTTCTTCACCCCTTCTCTTATTTAAGCAAAACAAAAACTTAATAAATGATAAGTTTTTAACTATCTATATGATATGATGTTTATAGGCTTTAGTCAATGAATCTGACCCTAATAAATCTCTATTTAAAGCCAATTCGTTATTCTATTTTTAGAATTACGCTTTTTTTGGAATTTAAAATTAAAATTTCTAAATTTGCAATTTATATGAACATAACCTATAATTAAAACATTAAAGAAATTGGAGTTGATATGTTGGAAAAGGAAAAATTACCATCAGCTGTAGAAATGCCCGTGGAATTGTGGGTAAATAAGCTTAAAATTACTACCTTTATGTGTACCCCCCTAGACTTAGAAGATTTAGCCATTGGCCACCTCTTAACTCGGGGGATGATTAGTGATATATCAAAGATTAAAAATATAGTGGTAAAGAAGGAAACCTATCAAATCTTTCTAACTACTTCAGAAGATATGAGCCATCCTTTATATAGCGTACCTGAATTTGTCCTTAGCGGGGCTTCTGCAGTTGGAGAATTTAGTGACAATATTTATAAGATACCTAGTATCAATAGTGATTATAGGATTAGTTTAAATGTAGTTATGAACATAGCCCACCTTATGATAAAAGAAGCCCATATATATAATTCAACTGGCGGGGTTCACGGGGCCTTAATTGCAAATGACGATGCCTTTTACTTAAGAGAAGACATTGGTAGGCACAATGCTGTAGATAAGGCAGTTGGAGCTGCAGCTAGAGATAATGTCAATTTTTCTAAGAGCTTTGTATGTACAACAGGTAGGATCTCATTAGACATGCTGCTAAAGTCAGCTGCTATAGGAATCCCAGTAATTGCTTCTTTAAAATACCCAAGTGATATGGGGGTAAAGCTTGCAAACCATTATAATATAGCTATCATTTCAAGAATAACAAGCGAAAAACCCTACATCTATGCAAACGAGGAAAGAATTGTACTTAGTTAAATAGGAGGGAGAATTATGGACTCTGAAAAAAATAATCCTATAAAGTATAGTGTTAAGGTCCAAGTATTTAAAAGTAAAAAAGGCTTTGGCCCTGGAATTGCTAAAATCATGGACCTAGTAGAAGAGACAGGTAGACTTTCAGATGCATACAAGAAGATGTACCTAGCTCCAAGTAAGGGTTGGAAGATAATTAAAAGGGCAGAAGAAGAATTTGGCTTCCCATTGATAATAAGTGAAGTTGGCGGAAGTGGGGGAGGAAAATCTTATCTTTCAAAGGAAGGAAAGGATTTGTTAAAAAGGTATAAATTATTTGTATCTGAATTAGATCTAGAGGCAGAAAGAATTTTCAATAAGCATTTTAAGTCACAGAAGTAGTATCTTAATCGCCCCAAAAGGGCGATAAAATTTTATTAGCGTTACTCTCAAATAAGAGCATTGAAATAAGGAGAATGAAAGTGAAATCAAAGAAATTATTATTATTTACAATCACAGGCTTGTTATCACTTAGTCTTTTACTAGCTTGCAATAAAAAAGCTCCTAGAATAGATAAGCTATCTAGTGGTAAGAATCTAGAGGAAGTAGAATTATTGGTATCTGCAGCTGCAAGTATGACAGATGTCCTAGGAGAAATAGCCCTTTCTTATAAGGAAGTAGCACCTAATATTAAGCTAGTATTTACCTTTGGTCCCTCAGGAGGTCTTCAAGCCCAAATTGAAGAAGGTGCCCCAGTTGATATTTTTATTTCAGCAGCCCAAAAACAAATGAATGCACTTAAGGAAAAGGATTTGCTTATTGAGGAAACAATCTACACCCTCTTAGTAAATAAAGTTGTTTTAATTACTCCTAAAGAAGATAATATTGGAATTACATCCTTTAAGGACCTAACTTCAAATGCTAATATTAAAAAGATTGCCCTTGGAGACCCCAGTAATGTACCTGTGGGCCAATACAGCGAGGAGATATTTACAAGCTTAAATATCTTAGACCAAATAAAGGAAAAGGCTATCTATGGGAGTGATGTAAGGACTGTTCTTACATGGGTTGAAAATAAGGAAGTAGATGCAGGTCTTGTATATGAAACAGATGCAATGACTAGCGATAAGGTTAAAATAGTAAGAAAAGCACCAGAGGGAAGTCACAAGGAAGTAACTTACCCCCTTGCTGTTATTAAGACTAGTAAATACATAGAAGAAGCTAAGGAATTTTTAGCCTATCTTAGAACAAGTGAAGCAGGAAAAATTTTCACAAAATATGGTTTCTCAGTAAAATAAGAAAAGGTGATACATATGGATTACTCCCCCTTATTAATATCTTTAAAGGCAGCTTCTTTAGCAACTTTAATTACTTTCTTTTTAGGGATTTACTGTGCGTATTTTACTATGAAGCTAAAGAAACTTAAAGGTCTTCTTGATAGTATCTTTACCCTACCCTTGGTTTTACCTCCTACAATCATTGGGTTTTTTCTACTTGTAATCTTAGGAAGAAATAGTTTTATTGGGGCTTTCTTATTAAAGTATGATATATCACTTGTTTTTTCAAGTGCAGCAACAATAATAGCTTCCATAGTTGTTGCCTTCCCCCTAATGTATAGGACAGCTAGGGGGGCCTTTGAACAATTAGATGAAAATATTATATACGTAGCACGGACCCTAGGTTTAAAAGAACACAAAATACTTTGGAAAATAATTATTCCTAATTGCATTTCAGGTTTACTAGCAGGAACTATTCTTGCCTTTGCTAGGGCCCTAGGTGAATTTGGAGCTACTATTATGATAGCAGGCAACATACCTGGTAAGACTCAAACGATGGCCCTAGCAGTCTATAGTGCTGTTCAATCTGGTAATAGGGAATTGGCCTATAAGTGGGTTTTTATCATGGTCCTAATCTCTTTTGCATCAATCCTCTTGTTAAACAAATTTCAAAATATAAGGTTTTCTAGCCTTAAAAAAGGGGGGAATTAATTGCTTTATGTAGATATTAAAAAAAAGCTTGGGTCTTTTCAACTTGAAACAAAGTTTGAGATAAATGGTGAAAGGCTGGCCCTCTTAGGGGGATCTGGTTGTGGAAAGACCATGACTTTAAAGTGTATAGGAGGTATTGAAAAACCCGATGAAGGTATTATCATTTTAAATAAGAGGGTTTTATTCGATAGTAAAAAGAAAATTAATCTAGTACCTCAAGAAAGAAAGGTAGGCTTATTATTTCAAAATTATGCCCTCTTTCCTAATATGACTTTAAAAGAAAATATAGGAATAGGTATAGCAAAGGATAATAAAAGAAAAGATGAGATAATAGAGGAAAAAATTAAGGAATTTTCTCTAAAGGGACTTAAGGATAACTACCCCCACCAACTTTCAGGAGGCCAGCAGCAAAGGGTAGCCTTGGCTAGGATGCTAGTAAATAATCCAGAAATCTTAATGTTCGATGAACCTTTTTCAGCCCTTGATGACCATTTAAGGTGGCAAATGGAAAAATTCCTCCTATCTGCACTAGATAATTTTAAGGGGTCTTCCCTTTATGTATCCCACAATATTAATGAGGTTTACAGGTTAAGTGATAAGATAGCCATCATGGACGATGGAAAGGTTAAATCTATAAATGATAAGGTTTCCTTATTTAATAAACCAGATAGTAGAAAAACTGCCTTAGTGACAGGGTGTAAAAATATATCTCATATTAGTAGACTTGATTCAGAATTTGTCTATGCAAGTGATTGGGATTTAAAACTAAGGTGTCAAGGTGATTTTAATGAGAACATAAGTTACATAGGCATACACAGCCATAACATAGGCTATGATTTTACAGGCTTTACTAAGGAAGATGTACCTTTAAGGGAAAATGAGTAT
>CAZSLV010000074.1:0-9174 GCA_964607545.1 uncultured Gudongella sp.
AATCTAAATTTTAAAGCTTGAGACTATGTCCTCATAGCTTGAGATTGTATATTTTCTCCCTTCTTCAGTTAGCTTTAAAATGTTTTCTTTTTCTACAATAATCTTTTCTCTTTTTAGCTTTGCTACTATATCATCCAAGAAGTCCCTCTTCCAGTTTAGGTGGTTATATATAGTATCTACACCATTTTCAAGCCATTCATTTTCATCACCTTCATGGTTTAAGATGTGAAAGAGCAAGGATTTGGCTGCAAAGTCTACCGTTTGTAACTTTCTCCTCCTTAAGACCGTCACTATTCCCCTTTCAGGGGCAAAGACAAAGACAAGGGTGAAGGTTAAGCCTGTTGCCAGGGCCATAGAACCTGCTATTGACACATCCACTAGGGCTGCAAATTGGTAGCCTAAGATAGCATTTAAGGCCCCTACCCCGCTACTTATAAAAAGCATGTTTTTTAAATCATCAGTTAAGAGGTATGCTGTTATTGGGGGTCCAACCATAAAGGCTATAACAAGTATTGAGCCAACCGCTTGAAATGCCCCAACAGCTGTTATAGAAACAGAAGTCATCAGGCCATAGTGTATAAGAGTTGGTGCAAAGCCCAAGGCTGCAGCTAGTCCTGAATCAAAGGTTGCAATTTTTAGCTCCTTAAAGAAAAATCCAACAAACAAAGCATTTATAATAAGGATGATACCCATTGAATAAATTGACTTAGCCCCAATATCAAGTCCATTAATTATAAGCCTATCAAAAGGAGCAAAAGCTAATTCACCCAATAAGACAGAGTCTGTATCTAAATGAACAGAGCCTGCATACTTAGATATTATTATAATTGCTATGGAAAAAAGCAGGGGAAAAACTATTCCAATAGCTGAGTCTTCTGCAACAAGATCTGTTTTATTTAAAATCTCCACCAAGTAAACAGTAAGAACACCAACTAAAGTTGCTCCAATTATTAAAAATGGAGAATTTAAATCTTCAACAATAAAAAATACTACTACTATTCCAAGCAAGATTGTATGAGTAATTGCATCTGTCATCATAGCCATCTTTCTAAGAACTAAAAAAACACCAGGAATAGAGCATGCAACAGCAACTATTACAGCTATTAATTGAATTTCTAATTGTGGTGACATTTCTATTCCTCCTTTAAGATTGGATGATTATTTATATAATCCAAGCCGTCTCTTGTAATAAACCAATTGTTTCCACCTTCTACTTCTACATAACCATCTTTTTTAAGGGCCAATAGGATGGATTCCAATTGTTTAGTCTTTTTTCCACCCTTAGTCTTTATTGGCTTTATTACAGATATTGGGTGACTGTGGTAGGGGTCCTTGTGGTTTATTGCTAGTTCGTATAAGCTTTTTAAAACTTTATCTTCATTAATTTGTTTAGCACTATCCATTTCTCGAATTTGCCTCCATACTAAGCCCCTATTAGGTGCAAAGCTTATGCTGATTAAGACAATTACACTAACAACAATTACTATGGAAGGGCCTGTGGGCATGGATTGGATGGAAGAACTTATAATTGTTCCTACAAGACCTGAAATAGCCCCAAATACAGATGCTAAAAGTACCATTATAGATAACTTATCTGTCCACTGCCTAGCTGCAACACCTGGGGCAACTAGCATAGCGCTCATAAGTATTACTCCTACAGTTTGAAGGCCGATAATTATTGAGGCAACTATTAAGCCAGATATTATAAAAGAAACTTTTTTTGATGAAATACCAAGGCTATCTGAAAACTCCGGGTCAAAGGATACTATCTTGAGCTCTTTCCAAAATAAGAGGACCATAAATATTATTATTGCACCTACTATTAAGACGGTGTATACATCTTTTTTTAAAAGGGTTGATGCTTGTCCAAATATAAACTTATCTAAACCTGCTTGGTTTGCATTTGGGATCTTTTGTATATATGTTAATAATACAAGTCCACCGCCAAAGAAAACAGATAAGACTAGGCCTAGGGCAGAATCAAATTTAATTCTTGAATACTTATCTATAACCCTTACTGCCCCTGTTGCTAGAAGACCAGCTATTAGGGCCCCAATTAAAAGTATATTGGTATCCTTAATTTGGACTAGGAGAAAGGCTAGGGCAATACCTGGAAGGGCTGCATGAGAAATAACATCACCTAAGAGACTTTGCTTTCTTAAAACAGCAAAACTTCCAATTACCCCACTAACTATCCCTAAAAGAGCTGACCCCATAGAAACTATTTGTATGGTATAATCTGAAAAAAATATTTTTAAAGCTTCCATATTATCACTCGCTTCTTAAAACCTTACCGGTACTTCGATAAGTTTTCTTTAAATTTTCCTCTGTAAATACTGTTTCTATTGGCCCACTTTCTATTACTTGAGTGTTTAAAAGTGTAACCCAGTCAAAGTATTCAGGTACTGTTTGCAAATCATGGTGGACGACAACTACTGTCTTCCCCCTAGAACGAAGGTCTTTTAAGATTTCAATTACTGCCCTTTCAGTCTTTGCATCTACCCCTTGAAAGGGTTCGTCCATAAAGTATATTTCTGCATCTTGAACAAGAGCCCTGGCGAGAAATACCCTTTGCTGTTGACCACCAGATAGTTGAGAAATTTGCCTTTTAGCAAATTCCTCCATTCCTACCTTGGTGATTGCTTCCATGGCTAATTCCTTATCCTCTTTGCTTGTTCTTTTTAGCCAACCAATATGGCCATACCTTCCCATCATTACCACATCAAGAACTGTTGTGGGAAAATCCCAATCAACACTCCCCCTTTGTGGAACATAACCTATGTTTTTCCTTTGTTTTTCATAAGTTTCCCCATTAAAAAGCACGCTGCCTGATATAGGTTTAATCAAATCTAGCATTGCCTTTATTAAAGTTGATTTACCAGCCCCATTTGGTCCTACTATTGCCATTAGTATGCCCTTGGGTACTCTTAAGTCCACATCCCATAGGACAGGCTTAACTTGGTAGGCAACTGTCATATCTTCAACTTCTATAATATAATTTTCTTCCATAACTACCGCCCCTAGTCAATTTATTTTAAAGCATCAACAATTGTATCTATATTTGCCTTTACTGTACCTATATAGGTTTCAGCACTACTTCCTGGACTACCCAAGGAATCTGAGTATAATTCTCCACCAATTTCCACATTAAAACCCTGGGCATTTACTGCTTCCTGGAGGGCTTCTATGTTTTTTCTTGGTACTGAAGATTCTACGAATATAGCCTTTATTTCGTTACTTGCAATATAGGTTGCAAGGTCCCTTACATCTCCAGTCCCTGCTTCTGATGCAGTTGATATACCTTGTAAACCCATTACTTCAAATCCATAAGCTTGACCAAAATATGAAAAAGCATCATGGGCAGTTACTAAGACTCTTTTACTTTCGTCTAATTCATTTGCCCTATCTACTACATAATTATTAAGGTCATCTAAGTCTAAGAGGTAAGCTTCATAATTCTTTTTATAAGTTTCAGTGTTTTCTGGGTCTAACTCAATAAAACCATCGAGTACAACTTTTGCTGCATCCTTCCATAATAAAACATTAAACCAAATATGGGGATCGTGTAAGGAGGATGAATCATCTATCCTAATAAGGTCTTCTTCCTTTATCCCCTTTGCTATTTCTACAACTACTTGATTCCCACCTTGTAATTTTTCAAATATTTCACCCATTTTACCTTCTAAATGCAGGCCATTAAATACAACCATATTGGCCTTTTGCATCTTTGTTACATCTCCAGCGCTTGCCTTATAAAGGTGGGGGTCAATTCCCGGCCCCATTAAGCCTTCAACTTCGACTAAGTCTCCACCAATCACCCTGGCCATATCTGCTAACATGGTTGTGGTAGTAATTACCCTAAAACCTTCTTCTCCTGTTTCTTTATTTGCACTACAAGCTGTAAAAACTGAAACTAGCATGATGATAACTAATAATAAATATATTTTATTTTTCATTTCCTAATCCTCCTATACCCTATTTAAATTTTTTTTCAACAAATAAGTCTTTTGCTGCATTGTAACCAATTATAATTTCTTTTTTATTTTTAAAGCGACTAGCCTTTTTATAGGTAGCCGCTTTTTAAACTTACTTTGTTTACTTTAATTACTCTTCTCCAAGGTTTCTACAATCTTCGCATAAGCCGAAAAACTTAGTTTGATGATCACTTACCAAAAAACCATAGTTTTCATAAAATATCTTTTCTATTGATTCCATCAAGTCTTCCCTAACCTCGATTACCTTGCCACAATTATTACATATTAAGTGGTGGTGCCTATGGTTTTCATCACTTAGGGCTAATTCATACCTAGTGAACCCATCATCTAAGGTCAGCTTCTCAAGAATTTTTAGCTCACTTAAGAGCTGGACATTCCTATATACTGTTGCAAGTCCTATCCCTGGATTTTTTACAATAATATGCTGGTATATTTCTTCTGCTGTCATATGTTCATCTTCATTAGCTAAAAAAACTTCAAAAACGATCCTTCTTTGATCCGTTAGTTTATAGTTGTTTTCTTTTAATATGGAATAAAAACGATCAAGGCTCTTCATAGACTTCCCCACTTTTTAAAATATTTTCATAGGTTGTTTTATTTAAGCAAAACTTACCATATGTTTATCTAATTATATTATAATGTTAGACTAGTGTCAAATACAGTGTGTTAGTGGATTTCTCTCTTTTACCTTATTTAAGTTAAGGTAAATAAATTTTAATTGTCCAAATTCAATTGACAAGGTTTAAAGATTTTGTTATTATTAATGAAAGTCAATCTCAATAGTGAAGTTACATAGGAAGATTAGAAATTTAGGGAGGGTGTTATGGAAAATATTTTTAGTCAATATAGGGGAATGGGTAAAATGAAAAAAAGACAAGGCCACAATTTTGGGTTTGGTAGACAAAAACGCCACAGGGCTTCATGTCTTAAAGTGGAAGAAAGTTTAGCATCTGCTTTTCTTGATAAGGAATACATAATAAAAGGAATAGAAACAAGTAACGAGGATATGAAAGACTTCTTATTTACACTTGGGTGTTATGAGGGTCAGGCCATAACTCTTATTTCTATATTATCAGACCAATATGTGATTGTTGTAAAAGATGCTAGGTATAGTATAGATAAAAATTTAGCTTCTTCTATTATAATTTGATAAAATAAACCTCTGTCACACTTAAGACAGGGTTTTTAGCCTTGTGCTTTTTTAATTAGTACTTGGTTAATTAGCTTATGCTATATTTTTTTATCATTTTTTAATTGATATTGATTCTTAATATCTTCCGCTTATCTTGTTTATGGGATTGTTTTTAGAATTTACTTAATAAAAGGAGATGAAATAGATGAAAATAGCATTAACAGGAAACCCCAATAGTGGTAAGACTACCTTGTTTAACGCAATTACTGGAAAAATAGAATATGTAGGAAACTGGGCTGGAGTAACCGTGGAGAAGAAAGAGGGGCCTATAAAAAAATCCCTTAATCCAAGTGATACATATATAAGCGTGGTTGACTTACCAGGGGCCTATTCAATGTCCCCCTTTACATCTGAAGAAAGTATAACAAGTGATTTTGTGAAAAATGAAAACCCAGATCTTATTATAAACATTGTTGATGCAACAAATTTAAGCAGGTCTTTATTTTTTACAAGTCAGCTATTAGAACTAGATATACCAGTTGTTGTTGCCTTAAATAAAAGCGACTTAACTAGGAAAAAACAAACACAAATAGATATAAAAGAACTTTCTAAGCTCTTAGACTGCCCTGTTATAGAGACTGTGTCAACAGCTGGGGGAGAAAATGGACTAAAAGATTTAATTAAGGCTGCACTTTCGACAAGGGGCAAAAGTCAAACTCCCCCTCTTGATACAAAAGATGTTGACATAAATGACAAGGCTGCAGTAGATGCCTCAGATAGGAAGAGATATGAGCTTGTAAAAGAAATTGTAGATAAAGTTGAAAAGAGGAAGATTATATCTAGTGCTCAAACAAAACAAGATGCAGCAGATAGGATCTTAGCCCACAAGTGGTTGGGTCTTCCTATATTTGCTGCAATTATGTGGGGAGTATTTTCAATTTCTCAAACTTACCTGGGTACATTTTTAGCTGATATTTTAGTTGGTTTCATTGATGTCTTTTATGAGCTTGTAGAAGGTGCCCTAGGGGAAGGAGTATCCCCTCTTTTATCAACCTTGCTTTTAGATGGTATCATAGGAGGAGTTGGGGCTGTCTTAGGATTCTTACCTTTAATTATGGTCCTCTTTTTCTTACTAGCCCTTTTAGAAGATAGTGGCTATATGGCTAGAGTAGCCTTAATTATGGATAGGTTTTTTAAGAAAGTTGGATTATCTGGCAAGTCTATTATACCAATGATAATTGGAACTGGTTGTGCAATACCAGGCATTATGGCAACTAGGACTATAAAGGATGAAAGACAAAGAAGAACTACAGCTATGTTAACCCCCTTTATGCCATGTGGAGCAAAGCTTCCTGTTATAGCCTTATTTGCAGGTGTCTTCTTTAAGGATGCTGCTTGGGTTGGAACATCTATGTACTTTTTAGCAATATTCTTAATAGTAATAAGTGCCCTTATAGTTAGAAAGATTACAGGGGAAGAAAAGACTACAAATTACTTTATAATGGAATTGCCTGAGTATAGGATACCTAGTTTAAAAAGAGCTACTATTTCTATGTTTGATAGGGCCAAGGCTTTTATCGTAAAAGCAGCAACTATTATATTAATATCTAATGTTGTAGTTCAAATTATGCAAACCTTTAACTGGCAGTTTGAATTAGTTGGAGAAAGTGCTCAGAACACTAGCATACTTGCTAGTATAGCTTCACCTTTTGCATTTTTACTTATCCCGCTAGGATTTGGTGTTTGGCAATTAGCAGCTGCAGCTGTGACAGGCTTTATTGCTAAGGAAAATGTAGTAGCTACCCTGGCTGTTGTCTATGGCCTTACAAATTTTATAGATACAGAAGAGTTTTTATTAATAGAAGGCGCATCAAGTGTAGCTTCTGTAATGGGCCTTACTAGTGCTGGTGCCCTAGCTTATTTAGCATTTAACTTATTTACACCACCTTGCTTTGCAGCAATTGGTGCTATGAATGCAGAAATGGAATCTAGAAGGTGGGTAATTGGTGCAGTAAGCTTCCAATTGGCCATGGGCTATGTAGTAGCTTTTATTATTTATCAGGGGGGAACTCTTATAGAAAGTGGTTCTGTAGGTAGCGGCTTTTTACCTGGTCTTATAGGAGTCGGGGGAATAGTTTCTTATATTGCCTATTTAATGAAGAAGGGTTCGCAAGATGACAGTGAACTTGATTTACAAGGTGCATAGGAGGTAAATTATGGGTAATATATTAGTTTTTATTATAATCGTTGCAATTTTAAGTGGTTCAATTTACAAGCTTTATTGGAATAAAAAAAATAATATTAAGTGTTCTGGCTGTTCTGCTTGCCCATCAAATAAAACATGCTCTAGCATAAATATAGAAAAATAATTAAATTAGAACTTTATATTTCACACAAGAAAATGCTCCCCTTGTAGTTACAGTTTTATTATTTAAACTGAACTGTCTACTACAAGGGGACACTTCGCTTCTTAGTTTTTAGCCTTTATATATAATATAGGTTTTCTGAGGCATATATGGGGTCTGTGGTTATATCTGCACCTAGTTTTTTTAGTATCTGTTCATCATTGTCGTTTAGCATGACTGTTGAATGGGCTTGAGCCCCTCTTAAGCCTACCAAGTGGTCTAAGGCTAGCTTTGCAGTGGGGTTAGTTACAGCTCCAATGCTAAGGGCTATGAGGGCTTCATTTGCATCTAAAGAAGGAATCTTCCCCTTAAAGCTATCCATCTTTAAACTTTGTATGGCTTCAATTATTACTGGAGATAAAAGGAGAATTTCATCCCCTATATTAGCCAGGGTTTTAATTGAATTTAAGATAGCAGCTGAAGTAGCATCCATTAACTTAGAGCTCCTTCCTGTTATAATTCTGCCATCTAAAAGTTCAATTGCTATAACAGCTGGCACATCTATATCTTGAAATCTTTCTTTTACCTTTAGGGCATATTCTCGAGCTGGTATAACAGGAACCCTATCTTCCCTCTTTAACTCTAGCTCCTCCATGATAATTCTCATCCTATTTAAAACTTCTTCATCTATCAAACCTTTTTTATAGTCGTTTTCTGTTGAAAAACTCCTCCTGATTATCTCTTGTTTACTTGCTTCTTTTACCACTTCATCATCAATGATCCCAAAACCTATCCTATTAACACCCATATCAGTAGGGGAATGGTAGACCGACTCTTTTCCAGTAATTCTTTCTATTATCCTTTTTACAACAGGAAACATTTCTACATCCCTATTGTAATTTACAGCAACTTTGTTGTATTTTTCAAAATGAAAGTAATCTATCATATTAGCATCTTTTAAGTCTACTGTTGCAGCCTCATAAGCTATATTTAAGGGGTGCTTTAAGGGTATATTCCAAACGGGAAAGGTCTCAAACTTAGAATAACCTGCAAGCTTATTTCTTTTGTGTTCATGGTAGAGTTGGTTTAAGCAAGTAGCTAACTTCCCACTTCCTGGCCCAGGTGCTGTTACGACAACTATGGGCTTAGTAGTTTCTATAAATTCATTTTGCCCATAGCCTTCCTCGCTTACTATCTTATCCACATCCGATGGGTAACCTTCTATAGCTACATGCTTATATACCCTTATATTTCTGCTTTCTAGCTTATTTATAAAAATTTTAGTAGATGGTTGATTATTGTAGCGAGTTATAACCACACTATTTATTAATAAACCATAAGCCCTAAGTTCATCAATTTGCTTCATCACATCCATATCATATGATATGCCAAAATCGCCCCTTATTTTATTTCTTTCTATATCACCAGCATATACACAAATTATTATTTCTGTCTTATCTTTTAGTTTATGCAAGAGCTTAATCTTAGAATCTGCATCGAAACCTGGTAATACTCTTTGGGCATGGAGGTCTCCTATAAGTTTACCACCAAACTCAAGGTAGAGCTTATCAAAGTTGTTTACTCTTTCTAAGATGAATTTTGATTGTTCTTCAATATACTTTTGTGGATCAAAACCAATTTTTCGCATTTTAAGACTCCTCTAATTAATTTATATATTCATATTAATACACTTATAAATTAT
>CAZSLV010000075.1:0-8996 GCA_964607545.1 uncultured Gudongella sp.
ATTAAGTTAGATTACTATTATATTTTTAATGAAGTAGCAAGGGCTGAAAATTTTACTAAGGCAGCAAAGACCCTATATATTAGTCAGCCTGCAGTTAGCCAATCAATATCGCAGTTGGAAAACGACCTAGGAATTCGCTTATTTACACGGACCTCAAAAGGAGTGACCTTAACTTATGAGGGAAAATTATTATATGAGTACACAAAGGCTGGGATTAACTTAATAAAAAATGGAGAACAAAGGCTTTTAGATAGTAAAAACTTATTGACAGGCCATTTAAAAATTGGGGTGGGAGATACAATTTCTAGGTACTACCTAATCGAATACCTAGAAAAATTTAATAAAATTTACCCAAAAATAAAGCTAAGAATCATAAATAAAACAACCCTTGAACTAGTTCAAATGATAAAATCAGGGGAGATAGACCTGGGTATTTGCAATTTGCCAATAGAGGATAGGTCATTAGAAATAAGGCCCATAGAAACTATTCACGATGTTTTTCTTGCAGGTGAAAAATTCAAAGATTTAAAGAACAAAATCATAGATTTTAAAGAACTAGAAAAATACCCCTTAATTATGCTAGATAAACGATCAAGAACAAGGCAATATGTTGAATCTTTCTTAATTAAAAAGGGAGTTAAGATAGAGCCTGAGATTGAATTAGGGTCTCATGACCTCCTCTTAGAATTTGCCAAGGTGGGCCTAGGTATTTCTTGTGTCGTATTAGAATACTCCTATGAACATCTAAAAAACAAGGACTTATTTCAAGTAAAAACAAAAGACCAAATACCAAAGAGGTCAATAGGAGTATGCACCTTAAGTGGGGTCCCCTTATCCTCTGTGGCCAAGAGATTTTCTGAAATATTAATTAATTAAAGTATTAAGCGTATTAGAAACCTTTAGAGGGTATAAAGTAGGAAGTAAAGGGAGGGTTAATGATGAAAGATGGGATAAACTTAGTTTTACTTAGGACAGTTTATGATGAGTTTAACTTAGGGATAATAAAATCTATACTTGAAGATAATGGGATACCCTATATCGTTAAAGACAAGGGTTCAGGTGCCTATATGAGAATAATATCAGGCTCATCCCCCTTTAGTAGTGACATAATGGTTGATGAAAATGCATATGATAAAGCTAGTTTGCTTTTAGAACAAATTAGCCTTTAATTTAAAATATGAAAACTTTACAAGAAATGCCTTTAATCGTATAATATGATTAAATCTCATATAAGTATTTTAAATAGGTAGAGATAGGTTTTGATAAATTTATTTGGACAACCCTCCATCTCTTTATTAGGGATTGAGGGTTTAGTATATTTTATAAGGGGTGTTTTTATTGGAAAAAAAAGTAGTTTTTAGTGGGGTTCAACCATCGGGGGCCTTGACCTTGGGTAATTATATAGGTGCCTTAAGAAATTTTGTAGATCTCCAGGATGAATATGATTGCTATTATTGTATTGTTGATATGCATGCTATAACTGTACCGCAAGTACCAAAAGATTTAAGGAGAAACTCATTAGATGTTCTAGCCCTATACTTGGCTAGCGGGATGGACCCAGACAAGTCAACCTTGTTTATACAATCCCATGTACCAGCCCATGCTGAACTTGCTTGGGTTTTAAATACCCTAACCTATATGGGGCAGTTAAACAGAATGACTCAATTTAAGGAAAAGTCTAAGAAGTCTGAAGAAAACTTAAATGCAGGTTTATTTACATATCCTGTCCTAATGGCAGCAGATATACTTCTTTACCAGGCTGACTTTGTACCAGTAGGTGATGATCAAAAACAGCACTTAGAACTTGCTAGGGACCTTGCAATCAGGTTTAACAATAGGTATAGCGATACTTTTGTTGTGCCAGAGCCTTTAATAAAAGAATTTGGTGCTAGAATTATGAGCTTGCAAAATCCGCAAGCTAAAATGAGTAAGTCTGACCAAGATGTTAATGCCTTTATCCTCCTACAAGATTCAAAGGATGTGATTGCTAGAAAAATAAAAAAAGCAGTTACAGATTCTAAGGCTAGTGTAAGTTATTCTGATGACCAATTAGGGGTAAAAAACCTAATAAACATATATTCAGTCCTTGAGGGTATAAGTGTAGATGAAATTGTTTCAAGGTATGAAAACAAGGGTTATGGGGACTTTAAAAAGGACCTAGGGGAAGTAGTAATTAAGGCCCTAGAACCCCTGCAAGCTAAATACAAAGATTATTTAAACAACAAGGATTATTTAGAAGAGGTTTATAAAAAGGGGGCAAGAAAGGCTGAAGAAAAGGCTTTTAAAACCCTGGCCAAGGTATATAAAAAGGTTGGTTTTATCAAGAGGTAGGTAGGATTTTTAATACAAGTAGATTCAACCTAAGAAGATGAGGGTACTTATAGAATTAAATAAGACTACCTAATCAAAGAGGAGATAATATGACACTACCTAATATAATTACATTATTTAGAATTTTTCTTGTACCAATTTACCTATATATATTTTTTGGTAAAAGCGACAATAGGATTGTGCTTGCGGGTTTAATATTTATGCTAGCAGGTCTATCTGATGTCTTAGATGGCTACATAGCGAGAAAATATAAGCTAACTAGCAAGTTAGGGGCCCTACTTGACCCCTTTGCTGATAAGCTAATGAGTTTTACAGTTTTAATAACCTTTACCATCATAGGCCTAATACCACTTTTTATCTTAATACCCATGGTATTAAAAGAACTTGTTATGGTAATTGGTGGGGGACTCTTGTATTTAAAGCATGGGAATGTAGTAATACCTTCAAATAAGTATGGCAAAGTAGCAACTTTTTCCCTATATGCTGCCATATTTTCCATTGTTTTTAATATAAACCCAAATTTATCTTATTTATTACTAATATTAACCTTGTTTTTAAATTTAGTAGCTTTTTACAATTATTTGATTATATTTAAAGATTTATTAAGGGATAGGAAAAATGAAGTTGACAAAAGAGGCTTATAATACTATAATTTTGATTATATATTTTGCAATGATAAAGAGGAGTAATTTAATTTTACCTTAAAGAAAGCAAGTCCTAGGCTGAAAGATTTGTAGGTTTAAATTAAGTGAAGGTAGCTTTTGAGCATTTTAGCTGAAATAAAGTAAGCTAAAACGGGAGACCGTTATTTAATTAAGTGCTATGATGAAAAATCATAGAATTAAGGTGGTACCGCGAGCCCTCGTCCTTTGTTTTAGGATGGGGGCTTTATTTATAAATACAGGAGGGATAAAATGTTGGAAAACTTAGCAAAAACTTATGATCCAAAGCAATTTGAAGATAAGCTATATGCATTTTGGAATGACAATGGTTATTTCACACCCAAAGTTGATAAAAGCAAAAAACCTTATACCATAATGATGCCACCTCCCAATGTAACTGGAAGTTTGCATATGGGACATGCATTAAATAATACCATTCAAGATGTTTTAATCAGGTGGAAGAGGATGGAAGGCTATGAAGCCTTGTGGCTTCCAGGAACAGACCATGCGAGCATATCTACTGAGGCAAAGGTAGTAGAAAAGATAAAATCTGAAGGTCGGTCTAAGGAAGACCTAGGCAGGGAGGCTTTTATAGAAGAAGCTTGGGAATGGACCCATATTTATGGGGGGACCATTAAAAACCAATTAAAAAAACTAGGTGTTTCATGTGACTGGTCAAGAGATAGGTTTACCCTAGATGAGATGCTAAGCAATGCAGTAGAAGAAACCTTTATCCGCCTTTATGAAAAAGGCCTTGTATACAGGGGGGATAGGATAATTAACTGGTGCCCAAGTTGTCATACTGCTATTTCTGATGCAGAAGTAGAACATGAAGATAGCCATGGCTTTATATATAGTGTTAGGTATCCAATTAAAGATAGTGATAACTATATTACAATTGCAACTACTAGGCCTGAGACTATCTTAGGAGACCTTGCAATAGCAGTACATCCAGAGGATGATAGGTATAAGGATATGGTTGGAAAAACTGCCATCCTACCCCTAGTAGGAAGGGAGATACCAATAATAGCAGATACCTATGTTGAAATGGAATTTGGTACAGGTGCCTTAAAAATTACCCCTTCCCATGACCCTAATGACTTTGAAGTTGGCGAAAGGCACAAGCTAGGCCAATGTAAGGTTATAGATGAAGATGGAAATATAAATGAAAATGGTGGAATCTTTGAAGGTTTAGACAGGTTTGAAGCAAGAAGTAAGATAGTTGAAGAATTAAAAAAAGAAGGATTTTTAGTTGAAGTTAAAGACCATGAAAATGCAGTTGGACATTGCGAAAGGTGTTCTGCTATTATAGAACCCCTAATATCGAAGCAATGGTTTGTAAAAATGGAGCCCCTAGCTAAGCCTGCTTTAGAAGCTTATTATAAGGGTGAGATAAACTTTGTGCCAGAACGCTTTGGAAAGGTATATGTTCATTGGCTTGAAAATATCAGGGACTGGTGTATTTCAAGACAACTTTGGTGGGGCCATCGCCTACCTGTTTATTATTGTGATGATTGCGGCCATGTAATCGTTACTAGAGAAGAGGTAACTTCTTGCGATAAGTGTGAAAGTAAAAGGATTAGGCAAGAAACCGACACCCTAGATACCTGGTTTTCTTCAGCCCTATGGCCATTTTCAACCCTAGGGTGGCCAGAAGATACAGAAGACTTAGATTACTTTTTTCCAACAGATGTCCTAGTTACAGGTTATGACATTATATTCTTTTGGGTTATTAGGATGATATTTTCAAGTCTTGAACAAATGGGCGAGCTCCCATTTAAGGATGTATTTTTAACAGGTTTAGTAAGGGATGCCCAGGGGAGAAAAATGAGTAAATCCCTTGGAAATGGAATTGACCCCCTTGAACTGATAGAGGAGTTTGGGGCAGATGCCCTTAGGTTTATGCTAATTTCAGGCAATACCCCAGGCAATGATATGAGATTTTATATAGAAAAAGTTGAGGCAAGTAGAAATTTTGCAAATAAACTATGGAATGCAAGTAGGTTTGTCCTTATGAACCTAGATGAGGGTATGAAAGATTATTCTATAGAAGATGTGGATCTTTTTTCAGAAGATAAGTGGATTTTGACAAGGTTAAATAAGGTTAAAAGAGATGTTAAGATAAATATGGATAAGTACGAAATAGGTCTTGCCAGCCAAAGGATTTATGAATTTATTTGGGAAGACTATTGTGATTGGTATATTGAAATGGTTAAAACAAGACTTTATGGGGCGGATGAAAAATCAAAAGAAATTGCCCAAAGAGTTTTAGTAAGCGTACTAAAAGATATTTTAAAGTTATTACACCCATTTATGCCTTTTATAACTGAAGAAATTTGGCAAAACCTACCTCAAATATCTGACCCTTTAATTATTCAACAATGGCCACTTGTAAATGATAGGTTTGAGTTTAATGAAGATGAAAAGAAAATAGAATTTATTAAAAAGGCTATTAAGGGGATTAGAAATGCTAGGGCAGAGATGAATATTATACCTTCTAAAAAATCACAATTGATTTTTGTAGTAGAGGATGAGGATTTAAAAAATACAATTATAGAAAACAAAACTAAATTTAAAACCCTAGCAAGTGCTGAAGAAATATCTTTTGAAAAAGATAAGACTTTAATAGGAGAAGATAATATTTCTGTAGTCCTAGATGCATGTGAAATTTACCTTCCTCTCAAGGATTTAATAGACTATGACAAAGAGATAGAAAGACTAGAAAAAGAAAGATTAAAGCTTGAAGATGAAATTACAAGGGTGGATTCTAAATTAGCTAATAAGGGTTTTATAGAAAAAGCACCTGAAAAAATCATAAACGAAGAAAAAGAAAAAAGAGATATGTACAAGGCTATGTTAGTTAAGGTCTTAGAAAGACTAGAAAGGTTTAAGTAGGGGGATATAATGAACTACGAAGAGGCGCTTAAGTATATTAATGACAAGGATAAATATGGGTCTAGGCTAGGTTTAGAATCTATTGGGACCCTGTTAGAATATTTAGGAAATCCCCATCTTGAGTCTAACTTCATCCATGTGGGAGGGACTAACGGTAAGGGTTCTACATCTGCTTATATTTCAAGTGTTTTAATAGCTTTAGGTTACAGGGTGGGACTTTTTACATCCCCCTATCTAGAAAGATTTACTGAAAGAATACAAATAAACAATGAAGATATAAGAAAAGATGACTTAGCAAGGATAACCGATATGGTCAGACTAGGTGCTGATAAGATGGTTAAAAACGGTTTTGACCACCCAACTACCTTTGAAATTGTAACAGCTATTGCCTTAATTTATTTTAAGGAAGAAGACTTAGATTATGTAGTACTAGAAGTAGGTTTAGGGGGAAGGTATGACTCTACTAACATTATACCTAAGTCTTTGGCAGCAGTAATAACAACTATTGATTATGACCACACAGAAATTTTAGGCAATAGCTTATCAGAAATTGCCTATCAAAAAGCTGGGATAATTAAAGAAAATGGCTTGCTTATACTTTACCCCCAAGAAAAGGAAGCAGAAAAAACCATCTTAGAAGTTGCAAGAGAAAAGAATGCAAGAATAGTGAGGGTGCCTTTTGAAGGAATAGAAATTACTAGTCAAACTTATTTAGAAAGTATTTTTAATTTTAAATATGAATCCTTGTATTTAAAGGATATTGTTATAAAAATGATTGGTAAGTACCAAGTTTATAATGCAGCTACTGCCATTACCCTCCTTCTTGAATTAGAAAAAGAATCTCACCTTAAAATAAGTGAAGAAAAGCTTAAAGAAGGCTTATTAAATACAAGGTGGAAGGGGAGGCTAGAAACCTTAAGGACAGACCCAATTTTTTTAATTGATGGGGCCCACAACTTGCAAGGTATAGACCAACTAGCAAAAACAATCAAACTCTTTCCCTACAAGAAGCTTATAGTAGGGATAGGGGTTTTAAAAGATAAAGACTATAGTCATATGATTGAAAAGATATCAACCCTGGCATCTTATCTTGTGGTTACAGAAGTAAATATGCCAAGAAAACTTGATGCAAGCATTTTAGCTGAAGAAATATCTAAATACAATAAGAATGTTTATATTGAAAGAGATATTAAAAAAGCTATAGAAAAAACTTTTGAGCTTGCTAAGCCAGAGGATATGATAGTATTTTGTGGTTCTTTATATTTGATAGGAGAAGTAAGGACAAGTACAAACCTACTATAAAATAGTAGGTTTCTTCCTATAATAATTAATATAAAAATGGTGTTTTACTGCCACTTAGGGTATTAAATACCTTATAGAATTAGTGTTAAACTAAAAAAGGATGATATTATGTATATAGAGTGGATAATTGGCATTGTTTTATTTATTATTCTTATAAGTATGCAATTAAGTATAAACCTAATCTTAAAAGAATTAAGAGAAATTAAAGATATCTTAAAGATAATATATAAACACGAGAGGAGAGAATAATTTGATCGACAATAAAAAAGAAAAAGTACTTTATGAAAGGGAAACAATTAAAAAAAGAGTTGGGGAATTGGGTAAAGAGTTAGGCAAGAACTATAAGGGTAAGGACTTAGTGGTGGTTTCCCTCCTAAAGGGGTCCTTTGTCTTTACTGCAGACTTAACTAGGGAGATGGATATTCCCTTAGAAGTAGACTTTATGACTACAGCTAGCTATGGAAATAGTGAAATTTCTTCTGGTGATGTAAAAATCCTCCAAGATATAAGGTCTGATATTGAGGGTAAGGATGTATTAATAGTAGATGATATAATAGATACAGGCCATACTATAGTGAGAGTTATAGACCATTTAAAAGAAAAAAAACCTAATTCTATTAAGGTATGCGTTATGTTAGATAAGCCAAGTAGGAGGCAAATAGATATTTCACCTGACTATGTTGGCTATGAAATTCCTGATGTCTTTATAGTAGGCTATGGATTAAATTATGGTAAATATTATAGGAATACCCCATATATATTTACCTTTGAATAAGTAAGGCTATGTAATTTTATAAGAATTGTTAGGTGACTAAAAAGGAAGTGTGGACTTGATTAGAAAAGACTTACCCAGTATAAATAGCGTCAATATACTTTTTTTAATAGTGGGCTTATTACTTTTATTTGTAGGTTCAAGGGCTCAAAGAAATGACTTGTACCAGGGTGTAATAATTACTGAATACTTGCTTATTTTACTTCCCACTATTATTTTTTTAAAGGTTAGGGGTTTTTCTTTAAAAAGAGTCTTAAAACTCAATCCCCTTAGCCTAAAGCAATTTGTATATATATTTTTTATTATGGTATTTGCCTACCCTGTGGCAGTTTTTTTAAATTTTATAATGATTGCTTTGGTTTCTTCTGTAAGCCAAGCTGTCCCAATCTCGGTACCCATACCTGATAATTTTCTAGACTACCTAATAGGCTTATTTGTGGTTGCAATAACCCCTGGTATTTGTGAAGAGGTTATGTTTAGGGGGACCCTACAAGCAGCTTATAGTAAACTTTCTATAAAAAAAGGCTTAATAATTTCCTCCATACTCTTTGGTATATTTCACTTTAACCTCTTAAACCTCCTAGGGCCAATTTTTTTAGGCCTGGTACTTGGAATTATTCTTATTAAGACAAATAGCCTATATGGGTCTATACTAGGTCATATACTAAACAATGCATTTGCAATGACCTTGGGCTATGTAATCTTAAAATTTACCAAGGATATTGACATCATAAGTAAAGATGTCCCCTTGTTGGATTCAAGTATTCAAGCAGCCCTAACTGGACTTGTTCTTCTTACCCTTGCCCTAAGTTCCTTTGTAGTCCTATATGTACTGTTAAAAAACTTACCTACAAGTAAGGTTTTAGAAGAACCTTCTCTTACTTCTGTGGAATCTGACCTGCAACTTGAGGATGATTTACTACTAAAGTCTGAAATAGTAGAAGTAAGAGAAAGAATTATGTGGAGCCCCCTAATAATAATTGGAGGGATTTTCATATATTCTAATTGGGTTTATTTTTTTAGTAGTTTAATAT
>CAZSLV010000076.1:0-8994 GCA_964607545.1 uncultured Gudongella sp.
AAATTATACCACAAAAGTAGACAAGCGGGCGAGCAAAGCTAGCCCCTACTCTTTATCTTTTCAATTGTGATCTGTGAATTGTCTTTTCAATTGTAATCTGTGAATTATTTCTATACTAGTCTAATTCAAAGGCACCTGTGTAAAGTTGATAGTATTGTTCTCCATCTGCTACTAGCTCTTTATGAGAACCTCTTTCTATGATCTTGCCTTTTTCAAGAACCATAATCACATCTGAATTCTTTATTGTTGATAATCTATGGGCAATTACAAACACAGTTCTTCCTTGCATTAGGGCATCCATGCCCTCTTGGATTATTGCTTCTGTCCTTGTATCAATGGATGATGTTGCTTCATCTAGAATCATAACAGGAGGATCTGCAACTGCTGCCCTAGCAATAGATATCAATTGACTTTGACCTTGAGAAAGGCCTCCCCCATCCCCTGTGAGAATTGTTTCATAGCCCTTTGGAAGCATCCTTATAAAGCTATCCGCATTTGCTAGTTTGGCAGCTTGTATACATTCTTCATCTGTAGCATCTAATCTACCATACCTAATATTCTCCATAACACTTCCTGTGAATAAATTTACATCCTGAAGTACAATACCAAGGGATCTTCTTAAATCATTCTTTTTAATCCTATTTATATTAATTCCATCATACCTAATCTTCCCATCTGCAAGGTCATAAAACCTATTTATTAAGTTGGTAATGGTGGTTTTTCCTGCCCCAGTAGACCCAACAAAGGCTACCTTTTGTCCAGGTTTAGCATATAGGTTTATATCTTCTAGGACAAGTTCTCCCTCTTTATAAGCAAAATCTACATCAAAAAATCTTACCTCTCCCTTTACTTCTTTTAATAGGAAGGTCCCATCATCACAAGGGGTCTTCCAAGCCCAAGTTTCAGTTCTTTCACTTGTCTCTTTGAGCTTGTTATCTTCAAACCTTGCATTGACCAAGGTGACATCCCCCTCATCGGGTTCGCTTTCTTCATCCATTAGCTTAAAGATTCTCTCTGCTCCTGCAAAGGCCATTATAACTGCATTAAGCTGTTGGGAAACTTGTGCTATTGGCTGGATGAAGCTTCTACTTAATTGAAGAAAGGCTGCAATCATACCTAAACTTATTACATCAAGGCCTGTTAAACTTAAATTTGGCACATTATAAATTGCTAGTATGCCACCTATTATTGCAAGTAGAACATATAATAAGTATCCAAAGCTTTGCATAATAGGCATTAAAATATTTGCATACTTATTAGCAGATGTGGAGTTATCTGCAAGGATTTCATTTTTCTTATCAAAAACTTCTTTTGTAGCTTCTTCATGGTTAAAGACCTTAATAACTTTTAAGCCGTGGACCATTTCTTCTATAAATCCATTGACATCCCCTAAGGATTCTTGTTGCTTAACAAAATACTTACCACTTTGTCCTGCTATTTTCTTTACTACTAGGAGTATTAAAAATACAAAAAATACAACTGACATAGTTAGCCATATGCTTAAGGATAACATGGCTGTTAATACAGCTAAGATGGTTACAAAAGATGAAAATACTGATGGCAAACTTTGTGCTAACATTTGTCTTAATGTATCAGTGTCATTTGTATAATGACTCATCAAGTCCCCATGGCTATGACTATCAAAGTAACTTATGGGGAGACTTTGCATATGGGCAAACATATCGTCTCTTATCCTTTTTAAAACTCCTTGAGAAACTGTGACCATAACCCTTGTGTAAAATAAGGTAGCTAGGATACCAAAGAGGTAAACCCCACCCATAATTAGTATTATCCTAAACAAGCCAGAGAAATCTTTGTTAGGAACTAGGATAAGAGGCATAATATAATCATCTATTAACCTTCTTAAAAAAAGTGATGCTAGAGCCCCTGTGAAGGCGGAAATAATTATGGCAATTACAACAAATATTAAGAGAACCTTGTATTGGCCAATGTACTTAAACAAGTTTTTAATTGTCTTTTTGCTAACCTTGCTCTTATCGATTTTTCCTTTACTTCTCATGAAAGGACCCATTCCTTTAGCCATCTATGGTCTCCCCCTTTACTTGGGATTCGTATACTTCTTTATATATATTATTATTTAATAATAAATCCTCATGGTTGCCTATCGCTGCAATTTTTCCACCATCCATAATAATAATCTTATCAGCATCTTGAACTGAAGCTAGTCTTTGGGCAATTATTATTTTAGTTGTATTAGGAATCTCTTCTAGTAGGGCTTTTCTAATTAGCATATCTGTCTTTGTATCAACAGCACTAGTTGAATCGTCTAGAATCAGAATTTTAGGTTTCTTTAACAAGGCCCTTGCTATTGTAAGCCTTTGTTTTTGCCCACCTGATACATTAGTTCCGCCTTGTTCAATCCTCGTATCGTATTTATCTGGGAAGTTTTGTATAAATTTATCTGCTTGAGCAAGTTTACTTACCCTAATTAATTCTTCATCAGATGCCTCTTTATTTCCCCACCTAAGGTTTTCTTTAATTGTCCCTGAAAAAAGGACATTTTTTTGAAGAACTAAAGCAACCTCTTCTCTAAGAGACTTTATATCATAATCCCTTACATCAATCCCACCAACCTTTACACTACCACCTTTTACATCGTATAGTCTTGGAATAAGCTGGATCAAGGTTGTCTTAGCTGACCCAGTTCCGCCTAGAATACCAATAGTTTCCCCTGATTTGATTTTCAAATTTATATTATTTAAACACATTTTACTGGCATCTTCCGAATAAGAAAATTGAACATTCTCAAATTCAATATCTCCGTTTGGAACCTCATATATGGGATTTTCTTTATTAGTAAGATTAGGTTCTTCTTCCAATAATTCAACTATTCTTTCAGCTGATGCCCTTGAAATAGCTAGCATCACAAAAACCATTGACAGCATCATTAAACTCATTAAAATTTGCATAGTATAAGTTATTAAACTCATAAGTTGACCTACTGTCATTCCTGTTGCTGGGTTATTACCATTTAATATTATTGCTTTTGCTCCAAACCAGGATAATAAAAGCATAGTCCCATAAGCAGAAAATTGAATTAGGGGTCCATTAAAAGCAATTGTCTTTTCAGCTTTAGAAAATCCCTTATAGAGTTTTTCTGAAACACTTGAGAACTTCTCTGTTTCGAATTTCTCTCTTGTAAAAGACTTAACTACCCTAATACCTCTTAGATTTTCACCTACAATATTATTTAAGTTATCATAAATCTTGAAAATCTTAGTAAACACAGGATAAGCAACTTTAATTATAAAATAAAGCCCAATTCCAAGTACAGGCAGTGCTATAAGAAAAATTCCAGATAATCTTGCATTAATATTAAAGGCTGCTATAAGGGAAAATATTAACATCCCTGGACTCCTGGTAGCCATCCTCAACATCATCTGCATAGCCCTTTGGACATTAGTTACATCTGTTGTTAGCCTTGTGATTATAGATGAGTTTGAAAACTTATCTATATTAGAAAAGGAAAACTTTGATACATTGTAAAACATATCCTCTCTCACATTTTTAGCAAACCCAGCAGAGGCTATTGCTGAAGTAGAACCAGCTAGGGTCCCAAAGCCTAAAGAAACAAGGGCAGCTACAAGTAATGCTAGTCCCAGCTTTACAATGACACTTAAGTCTCCTGCATCAATTCCATAATCAATTAAATTTGCCATAAGAAATGGTATTAGAACTTCCATTATTACTTCTAAAGTTACAAGGATAGGTGTAATAATGGTTACTTTCTTATATTCTCTAAGACTTTTTAATAATGTTTTTAACATAGGATCACAACTCTTTTCATATAAATTATATTGGTTCAAAAATATGATATTTAATTTTACTCACTTCAAATATAGATACCCTTTTAAATAAACTCTAAGCAACTGTTTCGGGCCCCGAATTTAATATGAAATAAAAAAAAGACTATCTTTAAGATAACCTTTCTTTGATATTAGAAATTATTTTACTACTCCTAATGGTAGTATATCTTTTTTATAAACCTCGTTTATTACTTGGGCTAGACCAGCATATATGGCTGAAAAACCACAAAATATTCCTTCAAAACCAGCTATCTTAAGTATAGTAGCATTCTCAGTAAAATCCCCTATTGCAAGAAGCATAAAAAGAATTGTTAAAGATCCAAATACTACTTGCAGGGCCTTTGAAATTCTAAGAGTTCCAATAAACATTACAAATGTAAATAGTCCCCACATAAATAAGTAAACTGCCATTTCTTGTTTACTAGGTCCAGGAATATTGAAAATCCCTGGCATTAACCAGATCCCTACAAGGGTTTGCCAAAAGAAGCCATAAGATATAAATGCTGTTGTTGCAAAGGTGTTGTTCTTTTTCCACTCCATAATACCCGCTATTACTTGGGCTATTCCACCATAAAAGATACCCATTGCCATTACCATAGCACTTAGGGGAAAGAAACCAGCATTGTGAACATTTAGTAAAACAGTAGTTAAACCAAAGCCAAGTAAGCCTAGGGGGGCTGGATTCCCAGTATTATCTTTTAAACTTGTCAAAATTATTTCCTTCTTAGTTTCCATGAAAACCTCCGTTTTGTTATATATTTATCATTGCGCATAGGTTTAATTATAACCTTTAAAGCTAAAATAAGCAACACAAAAAATGCACCCTCAAAGAGTTAATATTGCCTCTCTTTTAGAGTGCATTTTATGATTAATTTTATACTTTTGCTACCACCTTAGCAGACTTACTTCTTACAGTCTTAACTAACATAAAGCCTAGTAAAATTATACCAACATAACCATTTATTACATAAATTATATTTACTAGCCTATCAAAAGGAACCAGCAAACCTACAAATACACCAAGTGCAGCTAGTGCAATTGTAAGTATTTTAAATCGTGGTGTTTTTTCTTCTGAAAATCTTGCTACAACTTGCCATAGTAGGGGGACTGAAGTTGTGTATATACCTGCAACAACTATAAATGAAAATACTACAGCTAAGGCTGGTGTAATATTCCCAGCTAAAATTAAGGTTGGGACCATGGTGCCTGCAAGTTGCTCAATATTTGCCATAATGCCTAGGGCAATAATTAAAAGAGCTATTGAAAAGCCAGCTGCTCCAAAGGATGCTCCAAGTTTTGCTTCTCTTTTACTATTTGCACCAGCCCCCATTGAGGCCATAAAGGCTGCTAACCAAAGCATGCAAAATCCTACATATGAACCTGCAGCATAAAACCAATTTGTAGATGCCTTTATTAAGTTTAGTTTAGGAATAATCACATTGGCATTTGCCAGTCCTGATGGATTCATAAAAATAGCTGAAATTCCTAAAAATAAAGTTAAAAGGACTATAACTGGACCAATTTTACCAATTACATCAACTATCCTACCTAGTCCAAATATTACTGTAGTTCCTGCTAGAACCCCTATCATAATACCCCCAAATGCATTTGGAAGTCCATATTGTTGGTTAACGGCAGCTGCTGCTCCACCAATCATTACAACATAGGACATATATATAAAGGCTATTGAAAAATAATCGTAAAATGTGCCTACTACTTTTCCACAATAGTACTCATATATATCAGATCCCTTATGAAATTGCTCCTTGTATCCTACCGTTATAAAATCTATACCTACATAAAGGAATAATAAGTATACCACCCCTATACCTGCCATTCCCAAATAACCATATGATGAAAAGTATTGGATTACTTCTTGGCCTGTTGCAAAACCAGATCCTATAAGAAATGCAATAAAGGCTCCTGCATAGGTCATAATCCTACCCCAGCTTACTGTTTCTTTATTAAGCTCCATTTTATCACTCCGATTCTTAATTATTTTTTTATCAATCGAGTTTTAAAAAAGAGGTTGTAATCTATTTTTGAAAACAACCTCTTTATTTTTTATGCTTTATCTAGAATTGGGTTACTTCACTTACATCAGTTGTTAGGGCTGTTAAGGCTCTTTTTACAAGCTTAGTTCTTAAATCAAGTTCTACTGCTTCCGAAAGACTAGGGTTTCCAACTGGATAAGGAATTGCAACCGTTGGTACTATCCTATTAGCTCCTACTGCTTCAGATATTGTTGTAATAGTTGACATGTGAACTACTGGGATGCCATATCTTTCAATTTCTTTTACCATCGTTGCACCGCAACGAGTACAGGTACCTCAGGTTGAGGTTACGATAACGCCATCTACTCCAGCATCCTTTAATTCTTGACCTATTTCCTTACCAAAGGTCACAGACTTGCCAACAGAAGTTCCAGTTCCTGTAGTTGTATAGAAGTAATCATAAACTTTGCCAATCACTCCATCTTTCTCATTTTGCTTTAATAAATCAAGTGGTGCTACCCTATCAGGTACCTCATTTGCATAAACTGGGTCAAAACCACCATGAATTGTACAAAAATCATTTCCCTTAAGGGCATCAATATTTGCTACATTGTACTTACCCCATTTTTGCGCACTAGCTGATTGAATTCTATCTGGATTTCCTATAGGAACCATTCCTCCACTTGTAACAAGGGCTATTGTAGCTTTTGACAAGTCCTTAATAGCTGGTGCTGGTTCTACCTTATCAAATACTGACATAGGAAGTTCAGTTGTAAATTCTTCATTTTTAAACCTTTTAATAAGCATCTCAACTGCTCTTTTTGATCCTCTTTTATCAGAAAATACTGTAAGTCTTTTCCCTTGAGGTAGGTAGCCTTCAACATCAGGTTTTCCTAATTCTTCGCCCTTGCCAAGTTTTATTGCTAACTTAGCCATTTTAGGAAGAGCTTCCCTCATACCAGCTGCTGAATCAGAAACTTCTACAACATAAGCTGTTCCATTAACTGCATCAAGTCCTGGATTTTCAATGTACATTCCTGTTACAACTGGAATTCCAAGCTTTTCATTCACTTCGTTTGCAAGCCCCGCACATGCCATTCCATATCTACCAGCATTAAAGGCAGGTCCTGCTATTAGGACATCTGGATTGTGCTTCTTAACAATGTCCATAATAAATTCCATTGCATCTTCTTTATTTTCATTAAAATAGTTATCTCCACATATAATAGTTCCAATTACTTGGCCTTCTTCCTTGATTAAGGTGTTAAAGCCCATTGCTGGTCCTATTGCTTCTTCTTTAAACATTGGCTCCATACCTGCTTTATCTTCTCCACCAATTTGTCCAAAGAATTGATTTACATAATATATAGCTTTAAAGTTCATTATTCTTCCCCCCTCTTTTTCCTAGTATAATTCAACTGTTAAGTTATGGTAGCCTATCTCAGATGTGGCTCCTATAACTGCATTTAATTCACAGCTTAAAACTCCATTTTCATCAATAGACCCTTCCCAACCACCAGCAAGGGTAGCAATTGCAGCTTCATCACCTAGAACCTTATCTGCTTTTTCTAATTTAACAACATGGCTAACATTACCAGTAGAAATAACAGCAATAGCTTCTTTTGTAGTATCTGCAAGTGGTTGACTCATTCCATCTCTACCTGAGCATTCATCTGTTATTAGGACTGTTTTTATTCCAGCATCTTCTAAACCCTTGCAAATCATTAAAAGGTCTGAATCTGGGTTTCCGTATCCTTCTTCAGAAACAATTACCCCATCTGCCCCTAGGGACTTACAAAGCTTAACTGTGTAATCACAAGTTCTAAATTTACCAGCGAGTGTTGTTAACTCTGGAGTTAATATGACACCTAAAAAGTTAATTTCTTTTCCATGCATTTCATAAAGGTCAAGTATTGATGAGTTGTTTTGATGTTGGTAAGTAGTAATCTTATCGCATGCAGCAACACAGTTACCACTAATTACAGCCCCATCTAATTCTTCATTTGGATGAAGAAGGGTTGGGAGAATTAATTGACTATTTACTCCATAGATATATCCATCATGAAGAAGTCCTTGAGATATAAGCATTTCAACATATACTACCTTTGGTAGGTCTGGGTATTTTTCTGTTTCATCAAATACACTTCCCATTTCATATGTTTTAACTTCATCTGCCTCTACATTTCTACCAGCTTCCCCAACTATTTCAGCAGCCTTTAAGCCTGCCAACCTAACTGTTGCTTCATGAGTATGGGCATCTAGTCCATCAACTACAGAAATATCAACAACTATATTGTAAGTGCTAGAGAAAGGTGTCCACTTTGCTCCTTCTCCCCACATGTCTATTACACCTTCTTGGAAACCAACAATATCTCCAATTGTTACTATTGCTGCTCCATCAAGTACATTAACTTTGCCTGAACCAGCTTGGGTTACAGGGCTTGAAACTCCAGGAAAACCATTTCCTTCGCCTTCGATTTTAACCCTTGGTTCAATAACGTCTTTAACAGGAATTATTCTTGTTTTATCTCCTGGCTTTGCTATGTCAATTTTAATATCCTTAATATTTACATCTTCCATCAGAGCTTCTCTTATAGCATCTACATTTATTGTCAGTTTTCCATCCTTAACGCTCATTTCATTACCCATTGCCAAGTCTTTAATATGGATTTTTCTTAATTCTAATTTCAATTAAAGCACCTCCTAGTTTAAGTTTTTAATCATCTTATACTCACTTATTGCAGTCATCAATAATTCCTTGTCAATTGTAGCGTAATCTTCATTGTTGTTTTTATCTACTAGCCTCACCTCCATGTGTTTTTTATAATTTATTATGCTATTTTCTATAGTTTCCATAAAGTATTGGTTCTTTTCAGTCGTTTTTTCTCCTACTAAAATTGACCTATAAGGAGAAAACATCATTCTTATGCTAGCCCCTAAAGGGTGGTTTATAAGTTCGTGACCGGTATATACAAGGTCCCTTACTTTGATAAGTACATCGATGAATTCGCCCTCAATAAAATGAACATTATTAAAATTATCTTTTATGATGGGATTATTTGTTATTATCAAGCTTTCCATATTCACATCCTCCCTAATATTCGTTAATTTTTTATCTAGTGTTTCTTATAAGTATTGTACATGTATTTCTTTTGTATTTCAATAGTTTTTTA
>CAZSLV010000077.1:0-8945 GCA_964607545.1 uncultured Gudongella sp.
AATATAAATACTGTACATTAGGTTCCTTGTTTTTTTCCTTTAAAAGTAATATAATAAAAAAAGATTTGCTAATTTCTTATGATTTTTTAAAGTTAATTAATGTTATAATAACCGTAAAGAATAAAAAATTACATAATGCATACATTTTTAATAGGGGGATTTATGAAAGAACTGATTTTTGGACTTATAGGTGGTACTGCACTTTTAATGTATGGTGTAGATAAAATGGGTGAGGGACTTGAAAAAGCTTCTGGCAACCTAATTAGAAAAATGATTTCTTTTTTTACAAACAATGTTTTTAGTGCTTTTTTCAGTGGGATTTTCTTAACAGCCCTGGTACAAAGTAGTACGGCTATTACAGTTTTAACAGTTGGTTTTGTTAATGCAGGTTTAATGAAGCTCCCCCAAGCTATTGGTATAATTTATGGGGCCAACATAGGAACTACAGTTACAGCCCAGCTTATGGCTTTAAGCTTTAACTTTAAGTTAACAGAGATTGCCCTACCTGTAATAGGGGTGGGATTTGCAATCACAGTATTTGCTAAGAGAAAGTCTATCAAACATGCAGGAGAAGCCCTTATGGGGTTTGGACTTATGTTTCTAGGCCTTGGTATTTTAAACTCCGGCATACCCTATATGAAAGAAAATGAAACCCTAAGGTATTTCTTTGAATTTTATGCAAGTAACCCAATAATAGGAATATTACTTGGTATGTTTGCAACTGCCATGGTACATAGTAGTGCAGCAACGGTAGGACTTGTTATGGTCCTTGGCCAAGCTGGTTTAATTGACCTTCAAACTGCCATTTGCATTTTACTTGGCGATAACATTGGAACAACCATCACAGCCCAACTTGCCTCTTTAAAGGGTAATATAAATGCTAGAAGAACGGCTTGGGCCCATACAATATTTAACCTTACAGGTGTTATAATAATAGCCTTAATATTACCGTTTTTTGTAACATTTGTTGTATTTATCTCAGCAAAGGTTACTCCCAATGCAGGACTTGAAACTCAAATTGCCAATTCACACACCCTCTTTAATTTAGTATTTGCTATATTTTTCTTAACTATAAATAAGTACTTTGTCATATTCTTAGAAACTTTTATAAAGGGTAAAAAAGGTGCCTATGAAAGTGGTGCTATCTATCTTGATAAGTTATTATTAGAAACCCCAGCTGCAGCCTTTAAGGCTTCACTTGCAGAAATTACTAGGGGGGTAGAAATTACACAAGATATGGTTAAAATGACCATGGAGGGCCTCTATAAAAATGATGCAGAAATCCTAGAAAAAGTATACAAAAATGAGGAGATAGTAAATCAATTGCAAAAGGATATAACTACCTATATGGTTGATTTAGGTAAGGGTGTCCTTTCTGAAGGAGAGTCTATTATGGTACCAGCCATGATAAATTCAATTAACAATATTGAAAGAACTGGCGACCATACCATGGACATCTTAAAGTTAATAGAAACAAAAATTGAAAGGAACTTAATATTTTCAGAAACAGCCATAGAAGAGCTAAGGGCTCTAGCTAATCTAGTTGATGATATGCATAATAAATTATTGTCTTTGCTTAAACTTGATAGTAAAGATATTTCAGAAATACAAAAGATGGAGGACAGGGTTGATGCCCTCCACAGGGAGTTTTCAGATAACCATATAAGTAGGTTAGAACAAGGAAATTGCAGCGTTGAATCAGGGGTTGTATTTTTAGATATGGTTAGTCATTTTGAAAGGATAGCAGATAGAATTTACAAGGTTTCCCTTGCTACAAAAGATGAATTACAGGGCTTAAAAAGATAAATGTGCAGATGAGGCTTTTTTAATCTTTAGGGCAAGTAAGCTTGCTAAAAATAACTTAAGTGCATCTCCAGGGATAAAGCTTAATAGGCCAATTTTTAAGATGCCAGAAAAAGAAATTCCACTCTTCATAAGGACATTTAAAATAAAAACCATATAAGTTAGCCCAATGATGTATAAGCCAATAGAGGCTAATAAACCATAAAACAAAAAGCCGACCATAGTGTTGGCTTTTTCATAAGCAAGGGATGAAATCCCTGCCATCACAACAAAGCCCAAGAGAAAGCCAAATTGGGGTAAAAAAATTGTTTGGATACCCCCTGTAAAGTTTGAAAATACAGGAATTCCAATTAATCCAATTATTAAGTAGGCAACTTGAGAAAGAACAGCCCCCTTAAAGCCAAGTAAAAATCCAGCAAGGAGGACAAACATAGACTGTAGGGTAATGGGTACTATACCGATTGGAATACTTAAAAAAGCACCAACACCTGTGAGGGCTGTAAATATAGAAATTCTAGTTAAGCTTCTGATAGATAAGTTCATTTTTCTCTCCTATTGTTAACTTTATTATTTTATATATAGTTTACAATTAAAATAAGAAAAAAGCAATATAATCTTTTGCCCATTTGATTGTTAATAAAGCTACACTTTGCTATAATTAAGTCGGAGGCGAGAAAATGAAAGACAAAAAGATATTATACGCAGACCTTTCCCTACTACTTGTTGCAATAATCTGGGGTTCGGGCTTTGTTTTTACCAAAAATGCCCTAGACCATATGACCCCCTTTTACATAAATGCTTTTAGGTTTTTACTTGCAAGCTTGATACTTGGAGTATTAGCCTTTAAAAGGATTAGAAAGGCAAGGTGGATGGATATAAAGGCAGGTTTAATTGTAGGCTTTTTTATGTTTTTAGGCTTTGCATTTCAAACAATTGCCCTACTTTATACTACAGTTGGGGTACAAGCCTTTATCACAGCATCTAATGTTGTCATGGTTCCTTTTTTCTATTGGATGTTAACTAAAAAACGGCCAGGACCCTATGAATTTTTTGGGGCTATACTTTGTTTTATAGGTATTGGGATTTTAAGCCTAGATACTAATTTACAAGTAGGCCTGGGTGAGTTCCTAACCTTTTTATGTGCTATTGGATTTGCCCTTCAAATTGTAGCTGTTGGCCACTTTGCTAAGAATGTGGATTCTTATGTTTTATCCTTTGTCCAACTGGTAGTTGCAACAGTTTTATCATTTGCTATAGCTATTCCCTTTGAACCAAGGGTAAGTGATGTTAGCCCAGAAATTATAGTTCCTATTCTCTTTTTAGCGATATTTGGAACAATAGTAGCATTTTTAACTCAAAACATTGCACAAAAGTATACAACATCAACCCATGCTGCCATTATATTAAGCTTAGAAGCTGTTTTTGGATCTATTTTGGGTATAATAATCCTTAATGAGGCAATCACTTCTAAGTTTGTTATTGGATGCTTAGCCATTTTTATATCAGTACTTGCAGCTGAAACAAGGTTTGACTTTTTAAAGCCAAAAAAGAATGACCTAAAAGCAGAAAGTAGAAAGTAAAAGGTAAAGAAGGGGTTATAATGAGAAAAGAAAATGTTGATTACCTAAAAGACCTACCTATTAATATATTTTTAACTTCCATTAAAGAATATCCCCTTCACTGGCAGGAAGCTATTGAGATTCTCTTTGTCCTAAAGGGATCTATAACCTTAGGGGTTGAGTCAGAAACTTATAGGTTAAATGAAAGAGAATTAGAAATAATAAATCCAAATGAAGTATATAGGATTGAATCAAAAGAAGACAACCTAGTCTTATTAATCCAAATAGACCCAAGCTTTTTTGAAAGGTATTATGATGATGCAAAGGATACCTTCTACTATACCAATTCATCAGTAGACAACATCCAAGAGGATGAAAAATACAATAAGCTTAGAACTTATATTTCAATACTCCTTTATGAGGTTGTATCTAAATTAGATGACTACGAGGACCAGATAGAGGATGCCCTTTTGGATATGATGTATCACTTATTAAATCAATTTCACTACTTGTTTTATGAAGAAGAAAGTCTTAGGGAAGATGATATACAACTGGAACGCTACCATAGGATAATGAAGTATTTAAGCAATAACTATATGAATAAGGTTAGCCTGCAAGATATAGCAAAGCAAGAATTTCTAAGTTCCCAATACCTTTCATACAAGATAAAGGAAGTATTTGGTCATAGTTTTAATGAGTATTTAAATCAAATAAGGGTGGAAGAATCTACAAAACTACTCTTAGATACTGACAAGCCAATAGGGGAGATTGCAGAAGATGTAGGTTTTTCACATGCAAGATACTATAATAAGCACTTTAAGATCCACTATAAGTGCACACCAGTTCAGTATAGGAAAAAATATAAGGTTTCAGAAAAACAACTTGAAAAGATGAAAAAAATTGACTACTTAGACATTAAAGAGGCCCTTCCCCTACTTTCAAGTTACTTATTAGATTATGAAAGGTTTAACTACGATAATAAAATAATAAAACTAGACATAGATTTAAATAAGGAGCCTGAGGGCTTATTTAATAAACCAAAAATTTTAGACTTAGGGGATATATCCCTTCTTTTGGAAGAAGAAAACAGGAGGGTTCTAAGGGAGATACAAACTGAAATAGGCTTTAAGTTTGGCCTGATAAACAATCTTTTTTCAGACAATATGGACATATACAAGGGTAAAAATAAGAGGTTTATAAATTGGACAAGGGTAGAAAATATTATAGAATTTATTATGGACCAAAAGTTATTCCCAGTAATTTCTACTAAGGGGATAGAAAATTATATAATTGATGATTTTATAAAATATTTTTCTAGAAATTTTGACAATGTAGAAGCTTGGTTAGACTATGATCTTAGCAAGGAAGATTTAATATTTCCAAAGATGACCATAAATGAAAACTATGACAAGCTTAAAATTGCCCCCTATATCATCTATAACTATGCTATAAACAAGAGACTAATATTTACTATGATGGATGAAATTAGTAAGGAAACAGTACTTGATAATGAAAGCTTTTTTGGTGGTTGTGGTATATTTACAGTTAACTACTTAAACAAACCTTCATTTTATGCCTATAAGTTCTTATCCCTCCTAGGGGATGAAATTTTATACAATGATGATGGGTATATAATTACAAGGTCAAGTGAAGGCTTTCAAATCCTCCTTTATAATCCAGGCAAGGTTTTAGATGAGGATATTTATGGAAACCCTAAAGAAGATGGGATAAAAGAAAAGAGGATGTCCTTAAACTTATTTAGCATGGAAAAGAACTTTCAAATTACCAAGTACGATTTAAACAAAAGTTTTGGCTCAGTTTATGATAAGTGGCTATTTTTAGGTAGTCCTGATAGGTTATCAGAAGAACAATGGACTCTTTTAGATAATTATGTCCACCCAAATGTAAGTTTTTACTTTGGAAGGAAGTCGAGTGTTTTCAACCTATTAGCTAACATAAAACCAAATGGATGCATCCTATATACCCTTGATTATGGACAAAACACCTAAATAAAATGTACTATTTTAGGTTTTTTGAAAAAAGGAAATTTTAGTAAAAATATACTTAGTATAGAATATCCCCAAAGCCGGTGGATAGCTTATAATCTCCAGAGTGATAAGATAAGAATATCAACTGGAGGTTTTATTATGAGTAACAAAGAATTTGGTATAGAAAAAATAAGCAAACTACTATTTAAATTTTCTATCCCTGTAATTTTATCAATGCTAGTAGGCGAGCTTTATAGTATGGTAGATACATATTTTATAGGCCAAGAGGTAGGAGGCCTGGGTATAGGAGCCCTAATATCTGTATTCCCCCTACAAAGAATATTAACAGCAATTAGCATTATGATGGCAGTAGGAACAGCTACAGCATTTTCAAGATACAATGGAGATAAAAACACAGGAAAGGCAAAAGCAGTCCTTCAAACAGGTTTTTCCTTAGTAATAAGTGTGATGATTCCCCTTGCTATTCTCATCTTCTTTTTTAGAGAACAAATTATATCAATAATGGGAGCTGGAGCAGATATAAGTGCCCTAGCATCAACTTACCTAGGAATTATAATCTTTGGAAGTGTTTTTTTAAGCATGACTGTATTTATATCCCATAACCTTATGGCACTTGGGAATACTAGAATATCAATTGTAGCAACAAGCATAGGAGCCTTTATAAATATTGTAGCTGACTACATATTAGTAAAAGAACTTTCTATGGGAGTAGAAGGAGCAGCAATTGCCACAGCATCATCTCAAGCTATAGCTTTTATGTATGCATTTTATCAATTTACTAAAATGAGAAAAATCCACGGAATTTCAATAAAATATAAATTAGATCCAAAGTATTTAGCACCAATTATTATGGTGGGCTTGTCCGCATTTGTAATAGAGGCTGAAGATGGGATCCTAATGGGAGTTATAAGTGGTTTATTAACATCTACTGCAGGAGACCAGGGTTTAATTGTACTAGGAGTTGTATCAAAACTATATATGTTCCTCTTTGTGACCATGTTTGGTATGGCAGCAGCCATGCAACCTATTGTAGCCTATAACTTTGGGGCTAAAAACTACAAGAGGTTGGGACTTTTAATGAAAAAGACAATTATTTATGCTACATTAACAACATCCATCTTGTGGGTGGGGGCCCTAGTATATACACCTAACTTAATAAGCATATTTGTAAATGAACCAATAATAATTGCAGAAGCCAGCAAGGCTTTTAGAATTATGATAGCACTCTTTCCAATAATAAGTATTTACTATGTATCAATATTTTACTTTCAAGCAAGGGGTCGGGCAAAAACTTCTATAATAATTGCCCTCTTAAGGCAACTTGGGATTATGCTGCCAGTCTCTATCCTCCTAGTAAAGGGGTTTGACATGGGAGCAATGGGAGTTTGGATAGCTTATCCAATATCAGATTTACTAGCTTCACTAGCAGCCTTTATGCTAATTAGGACAGAAAGAGCAGAATTAAGCATAGAAATTAAAAAACAAAGCGCGGAAAGAAAGGCAAAAGAGCTTATACTCCGTTAATATGTAATTAAAGTAGATAGAAAAATATTTCTATCTATTTTTTTATGCTTTTAGGGTAATTTAAATGTATACTAAGAATATAATATAAAGACTTGCCTTGGAGGATTGGTTATGGAAGAAATAAGAAAATTTACTGATAGGGGCTTACAAAAGTTAGTACTAACCCTATATGATAAGGAAAGTTTAGAGAAAAAAGACCTAGCTTCTTTAGAAGACTTAAAAGAATTACCTGAGGATAAGGTAATTTGGCTAGATATCATTGGTTTGTCCAAAGTTGAAACCATAAAAAAAATAGGAGATAGGTTTAAAATCCACCCCCTAGTTCAAGAGGATATTTTGAATATAAATCAAAGCCCCAAGGTAGAAGAATATGAAAACTACATATTTACAGTTTTAAAAAATATTTTTTTTAATGAGGTTAAGGATTTGGAAACCGAGCAAATAAGCATTATCCTAATGGGTAATCTAGTCATATCAATACAAGAATACGATACAGATACCTTTCACAACACCCACAAAAGATTAGAAGAGTCAAAGGGGGTAAGGAAGGAATCAGGTGTAGAATTATACTACTTATTGATAGATTCGGTTGTAGATGATTATTTCCTAATCCTTGAAAAAATGGGAGAGGAGATAGACAGGGTTGAAGATGAGCTTTTAGATAAGCCAGAAAAAACAGTCCTAAATAAAATTTATTTTTTAAAAAGAGAGTTGATTTTTTTAAGAAGTGTCCTTTGGCCAACTAGGAACCTTGTAAGTGCCTTAACCCGAGGAGAGTTTGAGAAAATAGATGAAAAAATACTCTTATACTTTAGAGATATATATGACCATGTTATACAAATGATTGACATAGGCGAAACTTATAGGGATATATGCTCTGGTATGCTAGATACTTACCTTTCTTCCATAGGGTCTAAGACTAATGAAGTAATGAAGATTTTAACCATATTTTCAACCATATTTATACCCCTGACATTTTTATCAGGGGTATATGGGATGAACTTTGTCTACTTTCCAGAATTAGAATACAAGTACTCCTATTTAGGATTTTGGATTATAAGCATCCTAATAACCATCTTTATGATTAGGTTTTTAAGAAAGAAAGGCTGGCTTTAAACTTAAAATCTAGCTACTATATAAGCCCCCAAAAGAACACATCCTCCCCCAAGCATTTGGAGGGGGGTTAAAAATTGGTGAAGTATTAGGGCAGATAAGAGGACTGTAAAAAGGACCTCTGTTAAGCTAATGATAGAAGTTTTTGTTGGACCTATGTATTCCATGGACTTAAAAAAACTTATCATGGCACTTACAGTAGAAATAAGGGCTATGCCCAAAGTTGGTAGCCAAGCACTTAGCTTAAATGAAAAATCAAAGCCCCCAGAAAAGGTACCCAATATCAATGAGCCAAAGGCAGAAAAAAGAGCAATGTAAGCGCTGGTTAAAAGAGCCGGCGTTTTTTTTATGACCCTGTTTGATGATACTATGTAAACTGAATATATAACAGCTGAAAGAGATGCAAATAATATCCCTGTCATATTAACCTTACCTAAAGATGAGCCTAGTATTAAGACAAGTCCTATTACAGAAACAATAGTAGCAAGAAACAAGCTAATTGTTGGCTTTTCCCTATCCACTATAAATGAAAGTATACCTACTAAAATAGGATAAGTGTATAAAAACATGGTCGCCATGGCAGGGGATATATATTGGACGGAGGTAAAATACATCCTAGATTGTAAAGTATACCCAAAGACACCCAAGAGAAAAAGCGATACCATGGCCTTTTTAGTAATCTTGATAGTTCCATATTTATAATAAATATATGAAAACATTACAAGCGCCGCAGTAGAAAACCTTATTAATAACATTGTTTGTGCATTAACCCCACCCTCGTAAGCAAATACAATAAATATGGGCAAGAAAGCAAAAGATAAAGCAGATATTAAAGCCAGTAAAACTCCCTTTGAAAAATCAGACATTTTAAGACCCCCCTAAGTGATACTTAGATTATATACAATAAAAAAGGTCTTGTAAATCAATAGAAAAAGTG
>CAZSLV010000078.1:0-8927 GCA_964607545.1 uncultured Gudongella sp.
TTATAAATGAAAGTTTAAGTACTTATTAAAATTTTAAAAATACTATACCCTAATACATTATACCAAATTTACAACTAAAGCAAAAATAAAAGCAAGTTAAAAGTATAATGATTGGTCTAGCATTATTCTTCTACTAAATCCCATACTTCATAACTTATTAGTCTTTTAAGATCCTCTACAGGTACTTGTAGCTGGTAACCAACCTTGCCTGCATTGAAGGTTACTTGTTCAAGTAAGATAAGTGTCTCATCAAAGTAGGTTTTAAATTGTCTTTTCATTCCTATTGGAGAACATCCTCCCTTTACATAACCTGTTGTTGGTAAAAGGTCTTTTAAAGCTAGCATTTCTATCGATTTTTCCTTGCTAGCCCTTGCAGCTTTTTTTAAGTTAAGTTCTCCTGAAACAGGAATTACAAAAACATATATTTCCCCACTTGCTCCTTTTGTAACTAGGGTCTTAAATATTTCATCTTCTGATACATTTAATAGTCTAGCAACAGATTTGCCATCTAAACTTTCATCATTAGTCTCATAAGTTAATAGTTTATAATCTATACCTTCTTTATCACATAATCTTGCAACATTTGTCTTATTACTCATTCTACCATCTCCTGGAATTACATCTTATATTTGATACTTAAGTTAGACTACATATTCTTTATACCCTTTTTGTTTCAAACTATATGGTGATTTAATTAGGTGGTTTTTTTAACGCTTATACTATCAAAAGATATAAAGATAACAGTTGAAAGAATAATTATACCACCTATAAGTGTATTTATGCTTAGCTTTTCTCCCAGGATAAGATAGGCTAATATAATAGAATATAGAGGTTCTAGCATGGTTATTATACTAGCCATATAGGCTGAGACATATTTGAGTCCATTTATAAACATAGTGTGGCCTATACCAGTAAAAAGGGTTCCCAGTAGAATAATCAATATCAAGTCTTTCGAACCTAAGTTAGGTTGTATTATGAAATAAGTAGGTAGTAAAAATATACTTGCTGCAACTTGTTCGTAAAAAGCAACTATTTTCCCATTGTAATCCTTTACTAGTTTTTCATTGTAAATTGTAAAAATAGCATATACAAAACCTGAAAAAACTCCGGTAAGACTTCCTAGCATAGTGCTACTAAAGACATCCTTAAATGGGACAATAAATAAAATACCTATAATTGTAATTATTCCAAATAAAACTTCCTTTTTCGATATACTTTCTCTATTGATAAGGGGTTTAAAAAAACTTACAAAAACAGGAAAGGTTGAGAAGGTTAAAATCCCAATTGCTACATTTGATAGCTGGATAGCTGCAAAAAAACTTGTCCAATGTATAGCAAGTACCCCTCCCATAATAAATAGCTTTTTGTAGTCAGAATAGTTTTTAAGCTTTATGGTTTCTTTACTTAGAAGTAGCCAAATAAATATAAAAACTGCTGCCACAAATACACGGCCTAAAACAATAATAAATGGACTAAGGTCAATAAATTTACCAAATAGTCCTGTCATTCCAAATAGAAATACAGCTATGTGTACTTCTAAGTAGCTCTTTTTTCTTGTATCCATAAAATGTCCTTTCCTAGATAAGTAAATTATCTACCTGCCCAATCTGGTATTTTCATTTCTTGTGAATTTTCTCCTATTAACTTACCTGGAAATCCTTCTATTATACTGTTTTCTTTAAATTCATCCCTTTGTTTAATTAAGGTTCCTGCTTTAATTAAAGAATTTTCACCAATTTTACTATAATCACAAACTATGCTTCCTGCTTCTACTATTGTATTTTTTGAAATAATCGTTCCATGAATCGTACAATTAGGTCCAATAGTAACATTGTCATTAATAATCAACTTATTATCAGGTAGGAGGTGTAGAACAGTGTTTTCTAAGATGGTAACATTTGCTCCTATTTTAACAGGTCCATGCGAATTACCAATTATCCTAACACCTGAACCTATGTATGAATTTGGACCTATAACAACATCTCCTGTTATTTCAGCTAGATTATCAACATAAGCTGATGAGTCAACAAGAGGGAATTTGCCATTATGTTCATATAAATTACTCATATTTATTTTTCCTCCCTTATATTCCAATATATTCTCAATATATTCTTCAATCAAGATATTATTACTTCTCATTCTCTTTATCATATTTTCATCATCTTCATTTAATGTCCTAATAATCCTTCCCGGTCTACCTACAACTACAGACCTAGAAGGTATTAGCATGTTTTCTTTGATTATAGTCCCCTCGCCAAAGATACACATATCCCCAACTACTGATCCTGGTAAAAAGATTGTGTTATTTCCTATCTCACATAAGTTGCCAATCTCAGCCCCTATGGTGACTGTCCTGTGACCAAAGACAGTTTTACTCCCAATTTTAACTGGGTTTTCACCTGTACCAATGACAACTGAATTTTCAAGCACCCAAGATGTATTTCCAATCCTTACAGAGTCATCGTGAGACTTTATGATGCTTCCCTGCCCTATATATACTTCTTTTCCAAACCTTACTTTGCCAGTAATTTTTGCGGAATTATCAACTCTTATATTGTTCATTTCTCCTCCTAAAATTAAAGTTTTCTTATTACATAAGGATAAATATATTTCTTATAGAAAAATCTTAATTGTTTTTTACAACTCTGACCCATATCTCATTTTTTCTAAACATAGGCGGGACAAAAGGTGGATTGTAAAAAGCAAGCATAAAATTAGATTCAATAATATAGTTTTTTTCTAATATCCATTTTTCAAGCTTTTCCTTCATCATGGTCTCCTTAGACTCATTGGAAAAGCCCGAATACCTAATAACTGCAAATAATCCTTTATCGAATTTTTTAACTTCAACATTTGGATTATTAGGTTTTGGAATCTCTGTTCCAAACTTCTTTGGAACTACAAAGGCCATTTTTTTATTTTCCCTAAATTCTTGTTGAATAACTGGAACTGTCATTGAAATTTTTTCCTTATCTACATTGTCATTGGATATATACTTAAACAAAGTTCTAAAACCTTCTTGTATTTCTGGATCCTTGGAATTTTCATATTCAACAACAAAAAAGTCTACATATTCCCTTATCTCAAACTCATTTTCCCTCAATAAGATATCATATTTTGGAGTTTCATATTTACCCATAGACTAGCTCCCTTCTAGATTCTTAATCTATAAAAACTTCTTCTCATACACATAACCACAAACTTCTGTTACGAGCTTTCTAGCTGCAAATAAGGATGTTAGACCAGGGTCTAATGATGGAGCTACTTCTACTATGTCTAGGCCAATTATTGGTAAATCAAACAAACCTTCTAATATAGTCAACAATTCTCTTGAGTTTAAGCCGCCAAATTGTGGAGTCCCTGTACCTGCTGCATAGGCAGGGTCAAGACAATCAATATCAATGGTTAAATATATGTTCTTTAGGTGGCCTAGTTCTTTTTTTACCCTGTTTACAGCTTCTGTGGGCCCTATATTAGATAATTCTTTGGAGCTTATTACATTAACATTATTGTTTTTCATAAAATCTAGTTCATCCATTTCTACTGATCTAATACCTAAGAAAAATATATCTTCAATTCCATTTATATTTTTTAGCTCTAGAGCCCTTCTTTCAGTAGAGCCATGAGATAAAACATCCCCATCAATATCATTACATAAGTCAAAGTGAGCATCGATATGTACAATTCCAAATGGTTCAGATAAACCCTTATCAATTCCCCTTTGGATTGGAATTGTCACTGAATGGTCTCCACCTATCATAATGAAAAAAGTCCCTTCTTTAACTAGGTTTGTTGTTAAGATTTCAGCGTTTTTAAATATTTCATCTCTTGTCTTCCCATAAACATTACCCAAGTCTTTTAGTTTAAGGTCTTCAAAGGATTTAAATTCTTCAGTAGTTGGAGTTATTGTGTATGTTATATTTCTAAGACTATCCGGAGCTTCTTTAGCACCAGACCTAAAACTAACACTTCCATCATAAGCCATACCAAATATCACCACATCTGCATCTTTAGTTTCAATTTCTGGCTTGTTTAAACCAGCCCATAATTTAGGATCATTGTAGTCTAACATTTTACCCCTCCCTTTTTAAAATTTTAATAGTAGCACCTCTAATTATATCGTATATTATGACCTTTTACTTATTTCATTTTAACCTATATCTATAAAACAAACCACTAAATATCTTTTTATATTTAGCGGCTTGTAAGTACATACCTTAATGTCATGTTTATCTTAAAAACTTAGGTAATACTTTCTTTAACCTTTTAGTAACCCCTTTAGCTATTGTAGTTGCTGGAGTCATAGCTTCAGCTTTTTTAATAAGGGGGTGACGCTTACCAAGATGGGTATCAGTTTCTTTATCCCAAAGTTCTCTTTGTCTTTTCTTTGCATAGATTGAAAGTGCTTTTGGGATAATTGTACGGTACTTGTTACTCTTTCCACTTAAAACCTCAATGGATTCTTTTACTAGCTCATCAAGTGATTTTATTTGCTCATAGGGAAAGGCCATGTTTTCATAGTTAAATATCCTCCTAGATGGATTATCTCTCCAGTATCTTATAGAATCGTATTCTCGGTCATTTAAGCCTGTTAAATAAGGACCTGGATTAATAGTTGCAACCTCGATATTAAACTCCTGAAGCTCACTAGATAAGGATTCTGCAAAGGCTTCTAGGGCAAACTTTGACCCACAATAGGGTCCTGAAAAGGGGTCAGCTATAAGTCCATGAACTGATGTTACAAAGACTACCTTACCTCCCCCATCTTGAATCATGGACCGAACAATTTCTTGAGTTAAAAGGATAGTGCCAAAAACATTGACTTCAAACTGTCTTCTTAAAACTTCTTCGGGGATGTCAATTAAGGATCCTCCTAAGGAAATTCCTGCATTGTTTAATAAAACATTAACTGAAAAACCTCCTGCCCTTTCTCTATCTAGGGGGTTTGTAATGTCAAGTTTTTCTACCCGCAATTTTATTTTCTGTTCCTTAGCTTCTTTTAACAACATGGACACTTCTGATAGTGTTTCTACACCAGCTATGACTTCTTCACCAGACTTAGCCATAGAAAAAGCTATGGCCTTACCAAAACCTGTGCCAGCTCCTGTAATTAAATACTATTTCATACTCCTCCTCCTTGAAAATCCTCCCTCTTTATTTTAAAAGTGATTATATAATTTAAATGTCATCTTATAATACTTTTATACCCTGCAAGTAAGAATAATTATCTCAACTTACTTGAATTTATAGACAAATCAAGGAGGCCATTTACAGTAAGAGGATATTGTTTATTATTTCCCCTAATAAAATAATTTTACCTTTTCTATAGACTTTTAAAAGTTTAAGCCAGGGTCTTATATAAAAAACCCTGACTTATTAGATTATATATTCAATTATATATAAACTCATTGAAACAGAGCTTACAAGTATTCCTGTGGCTTTAGACCCTAAAGTTTGTCTACTTATTATAAGTGTTCTTATATCATCTTTTTATAAGAAATTTTATTAGGGCTCCATCCCAGGTATTTTGCCCAGGCACGAGTATTAGACACTTCTTCCTTATCTTCCCCTTCATATATCACACCTAAAAACTCAGCAAATCCTCTTAAATTACCAACATCATCTAAGACGGACACTCCATCTTTATGAATACAAACTGGTTTATAATTATTTAATACTAATTCCACCGCTTCTTTTAACTCATACTCATCAAGCTTGTTTTCTTCTAATAAATCATTACAATCTTTGTGCTTAGTTATCTTGACTATCCAGTTATCTCCAAAGTCGTAATTGTAATAAAGTTCCTTAGTTACAGGGAATAAATTTTTAGAATCAAGATTTTCATCTTGTCTTGCTATTACTTTGTTGACCTCTAATTTTTCTAGTAAATCCTCAGTTCCTCCCTCTATAATGATGGAATCATTCATCTCTTCAAGTGTCAGATCAATTAAGGGTGCCTTCTTTATTATTTTTATTTTAGCCCCCTCATCGACTTCTTTTCTTTTCATATAATCTCTAAAAGATTCCCTTACTTCTAATACCTTGTAATAGTCTAATAGTTCTTCTATATCTTGTCTTGCTGCCTCTTTTTCTTCTAGTATTCCTCCATAAATATAGGGACCTACATATTTCTTTTTAAGCCAAACCTTAAAATTTCCTTTCTCATAATCATCATCCCAAAAAAGATCTTCTTGACATTCAGATGGAGGTTGAAAGAGAACCCCCACTAAATCAGTCCACCCTTTGACTGTATCACCTGTCAATTTACTATATATTTCCTCTGGTAAATAAAACCTTCTCAAATGTGAATTTTGCCATCCAAATAATTTTTGAATTGCATAGTGAAGGTTGTGAAGTGGCATATCTGAGGGTATAAGTATATCTCTAGTTATTGAATCACCACTAGTAGACTCACCATATCTTTTTAGCATTCGCTTCTGATAATCTGATAAGTCTTCATTTTTTAACTCTAAGTGAAGGCGTATTGGATATATCTTATTCTTCATTGTAATTACATTGTTTTTCATCTTCTCATCCCTTCAATCTTTGCTTTGCTTAAATTTATTTTAATGTATTTCGCATATATGTTAGCCTAAAAATATTAAAAGGGACTAAATGGATTAGGTAAACTCGAGTCATTGTAGGCTTCACAATCGTCTAACCAAGTATTCATGTCTTCTTTTATTGTATATAGCAAACCATTATAATTTTCTTCTCTGATATGACCTTTTTCAAGCATGCTTTTATAAAATTTTTTTATACTTGCAACATTGCTTTTAATCGTAGCTGGAGTTGACCACATACACTTACGAATAATAAAAATTCCCAAAAAATTATTTAAATAAAAAGCACCTGTCCCAGTTACCATATCTGCTGCCTCTTCTCTTAAAAGAAAGTTATTTATATAAAAGTTAACATTATTTAAATGTCTTTTTATTGTATTTTCTTTTAAACCAGATTTTGTAAGATCCTTTTCAAACTCCTCTAAATATATTTCATTTTTCATTCTAATCTCATTGCATTTTTGTTCATAATCTTTGTAATTAAACTCATATTCCTCGAAATCCATCCTATTTCATCTCCCTCTACGCAATATTTTTATGTTGACCCACCTACTCTAAATTACAGTATAACTTTCTAGTTTTATCCTAGTTTTTTTGCTGTTTTTAAACCTGTTTAATATTTTTTTCTCATACTACATTATCTCTTAATAAAGAATTTTACAGTTTCTTTTATGTCATCACTAAAATCTTCGAGATTTTCAAAACTAATAGCTCCTTCATTAATAAGCGATATAATATTGCTAACAAGGTTAGAACGGCTCATTTCTAATCGAACCCCAGCCTTCTTTACATCTTCTTTCATTCTCTTATCCAGCCCCCAAAACTTTTCTGATGGATTAGCGTCTTCACTTAGTAATTCAATATACTCCCTATTAAGCTTGTCCATATATGATTCTTGCCAATGTGCTATTTTGTTTTTAAATAGTAACCAGTCTTTTTCTGTAAAATTCTTGTCTTGCAAAGTCTAGACCTCCCAGAAATAAAATTTGTATATACAATCGAGATATCTAAATAATATCATTTTTTAGATTTAATGTATAATCCTTTTTCGGAAGATATTTTTATTGGATATGATTTTCAGTTAGAATTTTTAATTATAACACTGACTTTAAAAATGCTTAGATTCCAAGAAAAACCTAGTATCCTATGAACATGTCCTTGATGATGTTTTTCTTGCTTATACCATGATTTTTTAGAAGTGTTGATATTGACTTAGTCCTCCTCCTTTTAATCATAATAAGACTTTCTCATTCGTTATTACTTATTAAATCCAGTGCAATTTTATCTTTATTAGAAATGCTTTTACCATACCTAATTTACTTTCGAGTATCTCATATATCTTACTGGCCTCCATTAATTAAGGGGATAGCTGTCTAAATTTGGTCAACGCGCTTCATCAATTTTAACAGATATTCTTTCATGTTTGATGCCTCAGATTCAGTAAGTATTTCAAAGATATCTCGATTAACTTGATCTGAAACATCTCTTATCTCATCAACGAGTTCTAAGGTTTGCTGGTTTAGTTTTAGATAAACAGAACGTTTGTCATCGGGATTGTCTACTTTTTCAACTAAACCGCTCTTCTCAAGTCTGTTAATCACGCCAGATATGGTAGGTCTATCTGATTCCAGGCAATCAGCAACTTCTGCTGATGTAATATTCCCATTCTTATAAGATATCTGATTTAAAACCGAGAACTGCGTAGCTGTAACATCATACTCCTGCAATCTTCTATCCAATGCTCCCTTTAAGAACCTTGATGCTTTTATTAATAAGTAAGATAAGTTTTCCAAAAAATCACCTCTTTTACATATTAGTTGTTTCGATAACTCATTTTTGATAATTTTTATCATTTATTAGTCTTAATAAAGGACTCAATATTATCCTCTGCAAACTCCCTGAATGTACGTGGAAATCCTCCAGTTAAAGAGTAAAAACCATTTGTGACTTCCTTGGCCGTTCCCATCCTGGTCATAAAGTAAAGTGCTACAGTCACATTGACATAAGCTTTATCAAGTTTTCTTTGTTTAATATAGTACCTTCTATATCTTAAAAAACCAGGATTTGCATATCTTATTTTTTCTCCAGTTACACTACTGAGAATCTCTGCTACTTGGTAGTAGTCCAAAGATTCTGGACCAGTAATCGTATGTGAAGTATTTTGATATCTTTCAGCGTTATGGAGCAAAGTAGTAGTAGCAAGTCCAATATCTGCAGCGTCAATGAAACTTGTTTTACTTTTTCCTGCTGGAACAAAAATCTCATTACGCTCAACTATTTCATTGGAATGAACTCCGGATATATTCTGCATGATTATTTCACAGAATAGAGGCCACCTATACGCCTTTAGAGTCCACTAATAAT
>CAZSLV010000079.1:0-8919 GCA_964607545.1 uncultured Gudongella sp.
AAAATATTATTATAATTATTGAAAGCACCCTTTTCTATTTCACTCACCATTCCAAGGAAGGCCTTCCCAGTATAAACGGGATCTAAGATAAAGCCCTCTAATTTTGCTATTTCATAAATAAATTCAATCTCATGCATTTTACTTAGGGCATACCCATCCCCAAGGTAATTATCATTAATTATTATACGAGATTCATCAATATCCTCTTTGATAACTTCATCTATTTTATACATATCAATTAATATTTTTTTAATAGCTAAAGTAAATTCTTCTGCAGTATCAGATACACTAAAGCCTATTATATCTTTTGGGTTTTTTAAGCTTTCATTTCCATACCATAAACCAGCGTATGTACCCCCAGACCCTACAGGAAGGACTATAGCATCAAAGTCTAATCCTAAGTCTTTTTCTTGTTTAATAATTTCTTTAATATTTTCTACATAACCTAAAGAACCCACAGCATTAGATGCACCAATGGGAATAAGATATGCCTTCCTACCCTCTAGTTCTAGATTCTTACTTACTTCCTCCATCTTTTCATAAACTGATTCATCAGAGGAGATATAGTGGATTTGTGCCCCTAGGAGGTTTGAAAGAAAAATATTCCCTTCAAAATCATTGGGTTCTTCCCCCCTAATAACAAGTTCACACTTTAAACCCAATCTTGCACTAAGGGCAGCAGTAGCCCTACAATGATTTGATTGGATAGCCCCTGCGGTAATAATAGTATCACAGCCCTTTGTCAGTGCTTCTCCAATTGCAAATTCAAGCTTTCTTATCTTATTTCCAGATAACTCTGAACCTGTAAAGTCATCTCTTTTTAAATATATGCCCTTCCCATACTTATCGCTTAACCTGTTTAACTTTTGAATGGGTGTTGGTAAATTTGCAGCTAAAACCCTACTGTATTTCATAAAGCACAACCTTTCTATTTTAAATAATTTTTACTAGTATAATATACAAATTAGGCAAATCAAATGGTATTTATTATATTTTATCACTTAAAACATCTATTTTCCAACTAATATAAAGATAATTAAAATAAATAAAAAAACTTGCTATTGGTAACGTATGTTACCGATTTTAATTTTTATATGGGGTATGATGGTATCTGTTGGACATTAAGAATAACTAAATGGAGGGAATATATAAGATGAGAGATTCAAACATGTTTTGTTTTCAGTGTCAGGAGGCCTTGGGAAATACAGGTTGTACTAAGGTTGGAGTATGTGGTAAAACTAGCGAGGTAGCAAATCTTCAAGACTTAATGATATATTCAATTAAGGGACTTTCTGAACTGGGTGTAAAGGCTGATGAAATTGGTCTAGAGGTTCCAGGTCTTGATAGGTTTATAATTGAAAGCTTGTTTATGACAATTACAAATGCTAACTTTGACAAAGAAAGGTTCTTTGCAATGATCAAGGAAGCCCTTGTAAAAAGAGAAGAGTTAAGAAGTTTACTTAGTGAAAAGGGTGTTAACTTAGAGAACTTAAAGGATGCATCAACTTTTAGTGTTAATAATAGGGATGAAATTGTTTTTAAAGCTAACTCAAAAGAAGTTTCTGTGCTTGCAACAGAAAACGAAGATGTTAGGTCTTTAAGAGAGTTAATTATATACGGATTAAAGGGAATGGCGGCGTATGCTGAACATGCTGACAACCTAGGCTATGAAGATAAGGAGATATCTAAGTTTATAAGAAAAGCTCTTTATGCAACAATGGATGATAGCTTAAGTGCTGATGAGCTAGTCGCACTTGTTCTTGAGACTGGGAAATATGGAGTTACTACAATGGCCCTACTTGATAAGGCTAATACAAGCACTTATGGTAATCCTGAAATAACTGAAGTTAACATAGGAGTTAGAAATAATCCAGCTATCTTAGTTTCAGGTCACGATTTAAAGGACTTTGAAGAATTATTAGAACAAGCTAAAGATAGTGGAGTAGATATCTATACCCATGGTGAAATGCTACCAGCTAACTATTACCCATCATTTAAGAAATATGAGAACTTTGTTGGAAACTATGGTTCTGCATGGTGGGCACAAAAAGAAGAGTTTGAAAAGTTTAATGGGCCAATCCTATTTACTACAAACTGTATAGTACCTCCAAAAGCAGTTTATGCTGATAGGGTTTATACTACAGGTTCATCAGGATACCCAGGATTTAAGCATATTGAAGATAGAGTAGATGGAGCACCTAAAGACTTCTCAGGAGTGATAGCACATGCAAAAAGACTCTCGGCACCAACAGAAATTGAAACAGGTAAAATTGTTGGAGGATTTGCACATGCTCAAGTATTTGCACTTGCAGATAAGATAGTAGATGCAGTTAAATCTGGAGCTATAAAGAAATTCTTTGTAATGGCAGGTTGTGATGGTAGACAAAAAGGAAGAAGCTACTATACTGATTTTGCAGCAGCCCTACCAAAAGACACAGTAATTCTTACTGCAGGATGTGCTAAGTTTAGATATAATAAACTAAACCTTGGAGATATTGGTGGAATACCAAGAGTTCTAGATGCAGGACAATGTAATGACTCTTATTCATTAGCCGTAATAGCAATGAAATTAAAAGAAATATTTGAACTTAACGATATAAATGATCTTCCTATAGCATATAATATTGCTTGGTATGAGCAAAAAGCTGTAATAGTTCTGCTTGCATTATTATCCTTAGGAGTTAAAAACATTCACTTAGGACCAACACTACCAGCATTCTTATCACCAAATGTTGCAAAGGTACTTGTTGAAAACTTTGGGATTGGAACTATTTCAGATGTTGAATCAGATATCAAAATGTTCTTAGCATAAAATTTAAAACTACTTTTACAAAAAATGTCCTGCGAAATATGGGACATTTTTTTGTTATAGGGTAACAATAACTATCTAGGTTTTTAAGGGGTAGTGTGATGGACAATAAAGAATACAATCTTTTAGAAAAAGTTGAGAAGAAAATACGACAAAGAGAAATTTCCAGCTTGTTTCTCAAGATGGGATTTTTAGCTTTTGGGGGTCCTGCAGCTCATATTGCTATGCTTGATGAAGAAGCTGTAACAAGAAAAAAATGGCTTAGCAGGGAAAAGTTTTTGGACTTTATGGGTGCGACCAATCTCATTCCTGGACCAAACTCAACGGAAATGGTTATGCTAACTGGATATGAAAGGGGAGGCTTGCTAGGGCTTTTTAATGCTGGATTCTTTTTTATCACTCCAGCAATGCTTATCACCCTAATATTTGCAGTGATTTATACTAGGTATGGGTCTATTCCAGATGTAAGTATATTTTTAGCTGGTCTTAAGGCAGGAATTATGGCTGTTGTAATAAATGCACTTTATAGATTATTCACTAAAATTATAAAAACAAAAGCTTCATTAGTATTTGCCCTTATGCTTGGACTAATATACTGTATGGGAGTCTCAGAAATACCACTCTTATTCCTTGCAGGTTTAATAATGATGTTATATAAAAACAAGGATAGGTTTATTAACAAGACATATTCTCTAAGCTTACCCTTGATTTTCTTAACATTTTTAAAAATTGGATCTGTACTATATGGAAGTGGCTATGTTTTACTTGCCTTTCTAGAAGCTGAGTTTGTGGAAACACTAGGAGTTTTAAGTAGGGAGCAAATACTTGATGCAGTAGCCGTAGGCCAATTTACACCAGGTCCTGTATTTACAACAGCAACCTTTATAGGCTACCTATTAGGTGGATTTCCAGGAGCTATTCTTGCCACTATAGGAATATTCTTGCCAGCATTTATTGTTGTGGCCATAATTAAGCCCATAATCCCCAAAGCAAGAAAATCAAGATGGCTATCAGGTGCTTTAGATGGATTAAATATAGGATCAGTTATCTTAATGTTATTTGTATCAATAAAGTTAGGAATTGAATCTATAACAAGTATTCCCTTGGCTATTATCTTTACATTGTCTATAATAGGGTTAATGAGATTTAAGATAAATACTGTTTGGTTGATTTTAGGTGGAGGCTTAATAAATTATGCCATAAGTATACTATAATTAAAAAAGGATGATTATATGAAAAACAAAGAGAAGTTTGCAAAAGACTTAATTCACTTTATTGATAGGAGCCCTAGTTCTTTTCATGCTACAAAAAATGTAGAAGAGAGACTAGTTAATAGTGGATTTAAAAAGATAAAGCTACAGGATAAATGGGAATTAGAAAAAGAAGGTAAGTATTATATAGTTAAAAACAATTCAGCGATAATTGCATTTGTTGTTGGGAAAGGGGAAATTGAAGAGGAAGGATTTAAAATTGTTGGAGCCCATACAGATGCACCAACTTTTAAAATAAAACCTAATCCTGAAATTACAGTAGAAGATAAGTATTTAAAATTAAATACAGAAGTTTATGGTGGACCGATTATGTCTACTTGGTATGACAGGCCCCTTTCTATTGCAGGCAGGATAAGCTTAAAAACTGAAAATCCCTTAAAGCCAAAAGAAGTATTATTAGATATGGAAAAGCCATTGTTAATAATTCCCAATTTAGCAATCCATATGAATAGAGATGTAAATAATGGAGTTAAAATAAATCCTCAAACTGAAACCTTGCCACTACTTGCTAATATTAATGATAAGTTTGAAAAAGGAAATTTTCTAGTAAACTTGATAGGAGAAAAACTTGAAATTGAAGCAGAAGATATTTTAGATTTTGAATTGTTTTTATATGGGACAGAAAAGGGTGCTTTAGTAGGACTTAATGAAGAATTTATATCCATAGGCAGACTTGATGACTTAGCCATGGTCCATGCAGGATTAAATGGACTTATAGATAGTGAAGTAGGTATGGCTACAAATGTTTTAGTTTGCTTTGATAATGAAGAAGTTGGGAGTGGAACTAAGCAAGGGGCAGCAAGTCCTATGCTTAGGACTGTACTTGAAAGAATTACACTTTCTATGAATAAAGAGAAAGAAGCTTACTATAGGTCCCTTTCTAATTCATTTATAATATCAGCAGATCAAGCACATGCCCTCCATCCAAACTACACAGACAAGCAAGACCCTACCAATAGACCAGTAATAAACGAAGGGCCAGCTATAAAGTTTGCAGCCAATCAAGCCTATACAACAGATAGTTATTCTGCTGCTGTGTATGAAGGAATATGTAAATCTATAGACGTTCCAGTCCAAAAGTATGCCAACAGGTCAGATGCAAAAGGTGGTTCTACAATAGGGCCAATATCTTCATCTCAAATTGATATAGCTTCAGTAGATATAGGAAATCCAATACTTGGCATGCATTCAATAAGAGAATTAGGTGGAGTTGAAGACCACTTTAATGTATATAAATCATTTAAAGAGTTTTATAGAATATAAGTAATTTCCAAGCAATTTGGAGTTAAGGCCAATAAAAATGTATATGGCCTCTCTTGCTTTTGCTCAATGAGAGACAAAGAGGAGGATGAAGAAGATGGAAAATATAAAAAAACCTAAGCTATATCTCCTTATATTGGCCTTGCTTATACTTGGCCTTGCCTTTATCGGTTTAATAACAAATCCTAAGAAGGACTCTAAATATTATGCTAAAGAGTTTCTTGAAATAGTTACTCAGCCAGAAGACTTAGAATCCACAAAATACTTTCGCGATGTTTTTAATTCAGGAGGAATAAGTCAATACAGCATGGAGGAATATGGAAATTCGGTGTTAAAAGATTACGGATATTTGATGACTGATAGAGCTTATGATAAAGCAGTAGCCAATAGATTTATACCTTGGGGCGAATTAATAAGAGAAAATACAGATTATTCTATTAAAGTTGATTCAATAGATTTAGTCCAAAAAGACCTTTACGATGATGGAAGAGTCTACTATGGTTATTTACTATCACTTAGAGTGTTTTTCGATGATGGAGGAAATGAAGCGGTTTCAGTATCAGGTGATATTGTTATGATTGAAGAGAATGGTCGTTGGCTAGTAGATGTATTTAGATGGAATCCTGATTACCAGGATCTCAATAAGCTATTGTTCCCTCATCCAGGAATAGAAGAGACAGAAGATCCTGAAACTGAAGAGTTTCCAGAAATGATTAGTCTAATAGATGGGATATGGGTTAATACAGATAAGGAAATTATTGTAGAAGTTAACGAAGATGAAATAATCGGAGAAATTAGATCAGAAGACATTTTTGATATAAACGGTTTATACAATACAGAAAATTCTAAGATAATAGGTTCGAACTATGCTTATTATGAAGATAATATTGTTGTTAGAATTGAAGATAAGTGGATCCTATTTTCAACAATTGAAGATTGGGCAAAGGAAAAGAATATAGAATTAGGGGGAGCATGGAGTATTGGCTATTCAGATTCTGATAAAGAAGCTATTTTTGGAGACTTAAATGAGGGCGAGATAAATAAAATAATGGATGAAATTATGAATGAAGTAAGAGAAGATGATGACTATGAAGAAAACAAAGATTTAATAATTGAAGAAGTATTTAAAGCGAATGGAATAACCGATCCTGATAAAATAAATGCTGCAAAATCTAAACTTATAATATCTAAATAATGTTTCTTGGACATTAGTTTTATTTATATCTCGAGTTTTGCATAATAGGAAATAAGGGTAAGAAAAATTTAAAAATAAAAAATAAAGATATGGATATATTGTATTTGATATGTTCATATCTTTATTTTAGACCTTTTACTAAAGAAGATATTAACAATCTTTAAGTGTTTTCTTCAGTTCAACCGTTATGTATGTAGAAGGGTTAATTTATGATACAAGCAAAAGGAGATGAAGGAAAATGACGGATGAAGAAATTGCAAAAAGACTTCAGCAAAAAGATTCAGAAATATTTGATTACATAATGGACCATTATAATAAACTCTTATGGGTTGTAGTGGGCAATGTATTAGAGAAAGTTGGTTCATCAGAAGACATTGAAGATTGTATAAGTGATGTATATATTAAATTATTAGAAAATCCAAAGATATATGATTATAAAAAAGGGAGCTTGAAATCATTTTTAGTTAGAGTTGGGAAAAATATCGCAATTGATAAATATAGGAAACTATCAAGGGGTAATGTTAAGATACTTCGTGAATATTCTGGTGTGTATGATGATGAGGATCTTCTTCAATCTATGATTACAAAGGAAAGTAGAGAAAAAATATTAGAAGTCGTCGACAATCTAAAAGAACCTGATAGAGAAATTATTATAAGAAGATACTTTTACAATGAGAATGTTAAAGTTATATCTGAGAAAATGACTCTACCATCAAAGAAAATTGAAAACACACTGTATCAAGGGAAGTTGAGATTGAAAACGATATTAGTAGAGAAGGAGGGTTTTTGATGAATAATAAAGAACTAATTGATGATTTAGAAGATAAAGAAATTGAAATGATGCTAAAATATGTACCAGAATACACAGATGACAACGCAAGAAATATAAAGGATAAATTCACACAAAAATCAAAAATAAAACAAAGAAAATTTTCATTCAAGAAATGGGCTTTAACTGGTGTTGCAGCTCTTATGGTATTGACTACAACCCTTGTCTACGCTGAGATTATTGATATAAGTAAAGTATACAGAATTATCTTTGGAGAAAACTCAGAATATATTGACTCATATATTGAACCCTTAGATGGTTCAAATAATATTACGGCTGTTGATGGAAATAATGATAAAGAAGTTCCTTTGTCAATACAAAGTGAATATGATGGAATTGTTATTAAACTAATTTCTGCCATTAATGATGAAAATGCTTTGCGTATTTTCGCAACTGCTACTGATACAAAAGGCGATCGTCTGGGTGGAGACCTTGAATTTACAAGTTGGGGATTAAGCCAAGGATATGGCGGTAATTTGAGCGTAGTTGATTATGATAATAGAACAAAAACAGCAACCTTGATGATTACTTCATTAGGAAACGATCATCAAGGTAGTGCAAGGCTTGCTGTAAATGGCTTTTCAACTGGACGTGAATTACTTGAAGATTTACCAGAGAGTAAGATCAATATAAGTGAGCTAGTAAAAGGACATACTCCAAATATAATTGAACAGACTGAAGTTTGGAAAAGCGGTGGTGGTGGGGATGGAAAATTATATGAAGAATCTAGATTGTTGAAATCAGATGAGATGGATATTCCATTTGACAATGTAGATATGTTTTCAATATCAAATATTGGATTTGTGGATGGACTATTTCATATACAGGCAAAAGCTAAGTTAAGTGGTGCTGCTTTAGTTGATGGTTACTACATCAATGCAAAATTGGTAAATTTAGATAAAGAAGTAGTTTATGATCCAATAGTAGGGATTAACTTTGAAACTGATGAGAAGTATAGATACGAAATCCACAGTAAAGAACCCCATGATAAATACACTGAAATGATTTATGACACTATCACAAATCCAGACCAGTTAAATGATTTATCTTTAACAATTGACTATATGAAATCACCAAAGATTACAGAAGGTAATTGGGAATTCACATTTATGATTCCAGAAAAAGTGACAACAGATTTTAAAGTTGATAGAGAGATCGATATAAATGGGGAGAAAATAAGGATAAATATGATTTCATTGTCACCTATTGGAGTCACTGTTCACTTAAACCAAGATATGTCAGATGATTTTGATAATACTGATGTAGTTTATGTAGAGTATATAGACGGTAATATCCTTGAATTGAAACAATCGTCAATTCACACTTATGAATCTGAATCTACTCTTATTTTTAGAGGAGATATAATTGAGATTGAAAAAGTAGAAGCTATAATAATTAACGGTGAAAGAATAAATACTAGCCAATGATATCCTTATTTCACTCTTAAGCAATTGGATGAATATATTTTTGAAGAGTAACTAATATTTAGTTTCAAAAGAAAGTTTTATAGATATAGAACTTTTTTATGAATTATCGGGAAAGGGGCAATAAAAAA
>CAZSLV010000080.1:0-8667 GCA_964607545.1 uncultured Gudongella sp.
CGCTAGCGCTCTGGATGACAGACTATCCTGTCATTCCGAATATAATGAGGAATCTGTGTTTTTCATGGTAGTAACTTGGAGAAAAAAAGAAAAGATCCTTCGCTAGCGCTCTGGATGACAAATACAAAGATCCTTCGCTTCGCTCTGGATGACAATTATCGGATCCTTTGCGCACGGTCTGGATTACAAATAATAAAACAAGGGAGTGATTACATGGATGTAATGGAAAAGTTAAAGGGAAAAGAAGAATTTTTATGGGTTAATCCTAATAGCTTAAATTATGAAGAAGCTATAAAGAAAATGCCCATAAGCCTTGCTGAAGTTGAAGAAGCTGAAAGAAGACTTATAAGGTTTGCTCCTTATTTAAACTTGCAATTCCCAGATTCTAATGGTGGAATTATTGAATCAAAAATAAGTCCTATCCCAAATATGAAAAAGTGGATGGAAGATAAAGACTCAACTAGTATCCCAGGAGACCTTTATTTAAAAAGAGATGACCTCTTACCTATAGCTGGGTCTATAAAGGCTAGAGGAGGTATCTATGAGGTCTTAAAGCATGCTGAAACCTTAGCCATAGACCATGGCCTCCTAAGTTTAGAAGATGATTATAGGATTTTAGCAGAAAAGAAATTTATTGATTTTTTTAAAGAATACACCATACAAGTTGGGTCAACGGGAAATCTTGGTTTAAGTATAGGAACCATAAGTGCTAAGGTAGGCTTTAATGTTATAGTTCATATGTCAGCGGATGCTAAAAAGTGGAAAAAGGATATGCTAAGGTCAAGGGGAGTTAAGGTTATTGAATATGAGGATGATTATTCTAAGGCAGTTGAAGAGGGAAGAAAGAGCTCAGACAGGGACCCAAAAAGCCACTTTATAGATGATGAAAATTCTAAGGACTTATTTTTAGGTTATGCAGTTGGAGGTATAAGGGTAAAGAAACAATTAGAAGAAATGAATATTAACTTAGATAAGGACCACCCCCTTGTAGTATACCTACCATGTGGTGTAGGAGGTGGGCCTGGGGGAGTGGCCTATGGTCTAAAGCTTGTCTTTGGAGACTTGGTTGACTGCTATTTTGCAGAACCTACTCATTCACCTTGTATGTTACTTGGACTTTATACGGGAAAACATGATAAGATAGGGGTAGAAGATATAGGTCTTGACAATAAAACTGAAGCAGATGGCCTAGCTGTTGGAAGACCCTCATCCTTTGTCGGAAAGATAATGGACTATTTATTAAAGGGAGCCTTTACAATAAAGGATGAAAACTTATTTGTATATTTAAAAGGCTTGCATAAGAGTGAGGGGATTTTTCTTGAGCCATCAGCCCTAGCAGGCTTTAAGGGACCAGGTTACACAAAAGACTTATATAAGGACAAGGACCCTGTCCATCTTCTATGGGCTACTGGGGGCAACCTAGTACCTGATTTAGAAAGAAGTGAATTTTTAAATAGATAAGATCTTTGAAAGGTGGAATTTAATTGAAAATCAATAAGGAAAGAGTAAAAAGAGATATAGAAAATTTATCCTCCTTTAATTCTACTCCTGGCAGAGGTGTGACTAGGCTAGCCTTTAGCAAGGAAGATAGCCAAGCAAGAGAATATATAAAGACTCAAATGACAAAGGCAGGCTTAGAAGTTTATGAAGATGGGTACGGGAGCATATTTGGTAGGTTAGAGGGTAAGGACAAGGACCTTCCCCTAATTATGATAGGTTCCCACTACGATACAGTTATAAATGGTGGCCCCTTTGATGGGGTTGTTGGCCTTGTTGGTGGGATAGAAGTTGCCCGGGTCCTACAAGAAAACAAGCAAAAGTTAAATTGCACCCTTGAGATAGGGGCCTTTAACGATGAGGAAGGAATACGGTTTGGAAAGGGAATTTCTAACTCCAGGGTCTTAACTGGTGATATAGAAGAAGTTGAGCTAGATACAAGAGTTGATTATAATGGCAAAACCTTAAGGGAGGCCATGGTTGAATTTGGCATAAGCCCAGACTTAAAAGCTTCAAAAAGGGAACCTGGGTCTATTAAGTCCTTCTTGGAACTCCATATAGAACAAGGGCCAATACTTGCCAGGAAGAAAAAACAAATTGGTCTTGTAGAGACCATTGTTGGATATGATATTATGGAAATAAAATTTAGGGGTAAATCAGGTCATGCTGGAACAACTTCCATGGACTTAAGAAATGATGCCCTAGTAGTTGCTTCTAGATTTATCCTTGCAGCAAATGACATTGTTAGGGGAGTGGGCCAGGGGGCTGTTGGAACTGTTGGTAAAATTGAAGTCAGACCAAATGCTTCCAATGTAATTCCTGAATATGTAAGGCTTACCCTAGACTTAAGGGCAGATAAGCAAACTACCTTAAATAAGATAAATTATTTAATAGAAGAAGAACTTGTTAGCATTGGAAGTGACAAGGGGATAGAAGTTGAGATGAAGTCAATCCTATCCATACCCCCTGTGACAATGTCTAAGGAAAACCTTCAAATATTAAAGGACAAGGCAGAGGAATTGGGCCTTTCATATGAAATTATGAATTCAGGTGCTGCCCATGACTCCATGGTTATGTCTAGAATTGCTCCTTCAAGTCTTATATTTGTCCCAAGTGTTAATGGCTTAAGCCACCACCCCGAGGAATGGACTGAGTATTCTGATATAGTTAAGGGGATTGAATTATTGCTTTTAACAAGTTTAGAAATTTCTAAATAAAAACACTCAAGGCCTCTAATTGCAATGCGTAGAGGCCTGTTTTTTGCCTTGACAAAGAACATATGTTCTGGTATATTTACCTTAGTCGCCTGACTAAATGATTATAGCTTACAGCCACTAAGCTAGTACAAGGGGGGAAATATATGGAGGAGAGGAATCAGGAAGATATTATTGCTATTATTCCAATTTACGATAAAGAGTATGGGAATTGTACTAGTCTTATTTATAAAGATGGAAAAGAGACTATTAAAAAAACTGCTAGGACCTTCATAAAGAATTTGTGTAAGCACTACCATTTTGATCAAAAAGCTTCTAATAATTACTTTAGCGACCTGCTTTCTGTTAGGAGTAACCTTCCTCTGGTTTTTTCAAAGGACTTAATTTACATACAGCTTAAGGTAAGGGAACCTATAGGAAAAGATGATGGGGCTATGGGTCATTTTAAATTAGAAGATATAAAAAAGATAATTCAAGTAGAAGGACAAAGCCTTATTCGAATGAAAAATAAGGAAGAGATAAGCCTACTCTGTTCAAAACAAACTGCAGAAAAACAAATAAAACAAGCTAGGCTAATAAAAGAACTCCTATTAAAAAATGATAGACTTAAGGTCAAAGAGGACCTAGAGTATTATAAGTTAGACGATGGGCCTGCAATGAAATCTGATATTGCAAGGTTGTATATGAAATTAGATGATATTATTTCAAAAATATAAGATTATTAAAAAGCCAACTAGGCACAAGAAAAAGCCCTAGTCGGCTTTTTTCTTTTAAATAAAAATCCCTTATGATAAAGCTACCCGGGAATATAAGACAGGCGCCTTAAGGGAGTTTAAGGTAAAAGTGGATATACAAGAGATATATAAGGATGCATATTTAGGAGATGAAGAAAGCCAAGCTTTAATTTTAGAAAGACTTAAGCCATTAATACTTTCATCAATTAGAAGGTACAATAACAACCTAAGTGAATACGATGACCTAATCCAAGAAGGGAGGGTAATGATCTTAACTTGCATAAGAGACTACAATCCAAATTTAAATGTCCCATTTTTAGGCTATATTAAGTCAAGATTAAAGTACCTATATTTAAATAAGAATAAGATTAAAAGTGACCTTTCCTTAAATGAAAGCTTTGGTGAAGAAGGGGAAGAGTTTATTGACCTATTAGAAGGGGATATGGACCTAGTAGGGGATATCCTAAAAAGGGAAGTTTATAATAAACTGCACCAAGAAATTAACAAACTATCAAAAAGAGAAAAAGAAGTCCTCTATGATTACTTTTTTTATGACTTAAGTTTAAATGAAATCTCAAAGAAATACCATATAACCTATAGGACAGTTTTAAATCAAAAGACAAATGCCTTGAAAAAATTGCGAGAAAGGATGAGGGAAGATGTATAAAGAAATGCCAATTAAGTATAATTATTCAAAAAGATTAAAGGGGAAAATTCAGTATATAGTAGTACACGATACTGGAAACACAAGTAAGGGGGCAGGTGCTAGGGCCCACTACCTCTACTTTAACAAGGAGAAAAGAGGGGCATCTGCCCATTACTTTATAGACCAAGATGAAATAATCCAGCTTGTCCCAGATGAATACTCCGCCTGGCATTGTGGGGATGGAAGGGGAAGGTATGGGATATACAATTACAATTCTATTGGGATAGAATTGTGTGTAAATGAGGATTCCAATTGGGATATGACAAAAGATAAGGGGAGGGACTTAATAAGGTTCTTGCTTATAAAATACAATTTAGATAAAAATGCACTCATAAGGCACTTTGATGCTTCTAGAAAAATATGCCCAAGAAAAATGTCAGATGCTGGGTGGAGGGAATGGACTTTGTTTTATGATTCCATATAAAATATGGTATAATAGTAAAAGGAGGGGATAATTAATGACTAAAAATATAAATGACCTAGAATTGATAAAGGATATAGTAGAAAGTCACTTTGCTTATTTAAAAGAAGAACTGCCAATTTTAAAGGGCCTAGTAAATAAGCTCTTAAGGGTTCATTATGATGATTGCAAGGAGGAGCTAGTAAATGTCCACAGGGCCTTTGGCAGGGTTGAAAATGAATTAGAACTAGGTTTTGTTAAAAAACAAATCGACTTATTTCCAAGTTTATGGGACTATATTAAAAAGGATGAGGAAGACCTTTTAAGCCATATTAAGTCCTTAATACTAGAAATTAACGAAGATAATATGCTAGTTTTAAACGCCTTAGAAAAGTTAAAGTTAGCAAGTAATAATTACACTATGCCAGAAAGTGGTTGCCAAACTTATGAATCAACCTATAAGAGGTTAAGTGACCTCCATAAGAGGGTAGAAGAAAGTATAAAAAGAGAAGAAAGCATTTACAATAAGTTTATATAGGGCAAAAAACCTCACAAAATCTAAACCTTGTGAGGTTTTCTTTCTTTAGGTTAAAGTGATATAATTGTGATATAAAAAGGAAATCAAGGAGGACACCATGGGAGTTTTCTTAATAATTACCTCTTCATTGTTTTTTTCACTAGGGGGATATTTTGGCAAGCTAGTAGTAAATACAACAGAAATGAATGCCCTAATTACATCTTTTTCAAGGTATGCCCTAGGTGCAATAATAATGGCTATTTACATGCTTATAAGCAAAAAATCCTTTAAAGCAAATAAATTAGGACCAATAACAAAAAGGGCAATTTTTAACTCAGGGGCAGTAATCCTATCGACCCTTGCCCTAAATTATACAACTTTAACAAATGCTAATATACTCCACTTAACATACCCTGTATTTGTAGTAGTCTTGGCACCCTTTATCACAAGAGAAAAATCCAGTAAAAGTGCTTACTTTTACTTATTATTGATCTTTTTAGGCTCATATATTATTTCTGACCCCGACTTTAGCCATATTAACCTAGGAGACCTAGCGGCCCTTATTTCAGCTGTATTTGCAGGCTTAGCAATTTTATACCTTACTGAGTCAAGAAAGACAGAGTGTGGGTCCTTAATAGTATTTTATGTTATGGTAATTGGAACTTTTATAAATGGAGTTTTTGTTATAAAAGACTTAAGGCTAATTACCCTTGACTCAATAGGGATTGTACTTTTAGCTGCCATATCTGGATTTTTAGGTCAAGTTTTTATAACCCAAGCCTACAAGTACCTAGACTCTGCAAAAGGGGCCATCTTATCAATGAGTAGGATAGTATTTTCTGCCTTATTGGGTTACTTTTTATTATCTGAACCCCTAACCATAAGGATCCTACTTGGCATACTTATTACTACTTATGCCTTGTTTGCCGTAAGTGGATATTTTAAAAACAAAAGAATAAATTTGCATTAAAGATAAAAATGTAATAAAAAGTGAGGGGATTAAGGTGAAAATTATAATAGCACCAGATTCATTTAAGGGTTCTGCAAGTGCAAAAGAGGTAGGAGCAAGTGTAAAAAGAGGGATAGAGGCTATAATTCCACATGCTAAAATAAAACTTATTCCCCTAGCTGATGGGGGAGAAGGGACTGGAGATATCCTAGTTGAGACCCTAGGTGGTAGGTGGATTGACTTAGAAGTAAAGGGGCCATCAGGAAATAAGGTCATGTCTAAATATGGGGTAATTGAAGATAACATAGCTATCATAGAAATGGCCAAGGCATCTGGCCTAATGCTAGTTAAGGATGGAAAATTAGACCCCCTTTTATCTACAACTTATGGGACAGGTGAACTTATAAAGCATGCCCTAGAGATGGGCTATAAGAAGATTTATGTAGGGATAGGAGGTTCTGCAAGCACTGATGGTGGGATGGGTATGGCCCAAGCCCTTGGCTATTCCTTTTTAGATATTGACGGTAAGGAACTGCCACTTGGGGGAGGAAGACTTTCTGACCTAGCCCAAATTGTTGGGGTAAACAGAAACCGCCTCCTAGATGATGCAAAGATTATAGTCTTAAGTGATGTTGAAAATCCCCTTTACGGAGAAAATGGGGCAGCCTATGTATATGGGCCTCAAAAGGGGGCAAACAAAGAAGAAGTTGAACTTTTAGATAAGGGCCTAAGACACTATGCAAAGATAATTGAAAGAGGCCTGGGTATTAATATTACGGACAAAAAAGGTATGGGGGCAGCTGGGGGCTTGGGTGCTGGCTTAAATATATTTTGTAACGCAAGGATTAAATCTGGCATAGAAGAAGTTTTATCTATACTAAATTTTAAGGAAGAATTGAAAGATTGCAATTTGCTTATTACAGGGGAGGGAAGGATTGATTCCCAGTCGAGTCAGGGAAAGGTACTCCTAGGCCTTTCTAAGCTTGCTAAAGAAGTAGGAGTCCCTGTGATTGCCCTTGTAGGTGGAGTAGGTAAAGAGGCAGAAGACCTTTATGATTTAGGAATTAATTTAATCCTCCCAATCCTAGATAGGCCCATGGAATTAAAAGAAGCCATGGAAGATGTAGATAGGCTTCTTTATGAGGCAGGAAAAAGGATAGGTAGGATAATAAAAATCAATCCTTTTTTACAATAGACATACCCTTTTCAACTAATTTATTTTTTTCGCTAACCTTATAAGTTTCATAGTAAGTTTTAATATCATTTGTAATATCTAAAGGTAGCTTATTAGACTTTAATTCCTTTTTCATTTGGTCTAGGACTTTATAAAATTCTTTATCGGATTTTTCTTCTAGGCCCTTGCCCTGGTCCAGGTATTTCTTTGCTATATCTCTCTTTGATAAAGAACCTGCCTGGTAGTCAATAAGGGCACTTGCAATTAAGGAATCTATGTTAGTCTTAAAAGAACTTTCTAGCTTTTTGAAGTCACTTGTGTACTTTTCTTGTATTTCTTCTAATGTGGGTGAAGTAACATCTACCTGGCCTGGGTTTTTTCCTAGGTCAGGTTCTTCTTTTTCCTTTTTTACAAGGGAAAGGATAGGGTTCTTATCCTCTTCATTATTAAGGGGTTCTTCTTCTTTAGGAGCTAGTTTAGACTTTCTCTTTTCCTCTTCTTTTAGCAAGAAATCCTCCAAGCTAGTTTCAGTACCAAGGCCTATATCTTCCTCATCTGTAAGTATAGTTTTGGGCCTTGTAAGATAGTTAAAGCCCATCTTTATTAGGTATGTATTTGAATAAACAATATAAGTAAATACTAAAGAAACTAGTATTAAAACAATTTTCTTTTTAGACATAGTCCACCTCTTTAAATTAATATCTACATTATACCATTTAAAATAATTGTTTTCATCAAGTCTTTTTAGGGGTAAAAGGTAAAAAAGACGAAGTTTTAGACCTAAAGGGGAGATTATTATGAGTGAATTAAAGAAAAAGGTAAAATTAGCAAGCGGTATAAGAAGGCTTAATTTAGATAATGTGACTATTAGAAATGCTGAAGAAAAGGATATTGAGGGAATCTACCATGTAGCCTCCTCTGTTGGTAAAAAAAATAAGGACCCCATGCAGGGATACTTGATGAATGATTATGAATCAGACCCTGTTGGCTTTAAGGAAAAATTTAAAAAGACAATTGAATTATCCGATTTTTTCTATGTAGCAGAGTATATTGACCATGAGTACCATGCTATTGTTGGTTTTACTTTTGGCTTAAGAAAAAACAACTGGTTAATAGAAAACCCAACCTGGCTTGAGGAATGTTATTTTAAACCAGGCTTTAATATGGATAATTTAAATGATTTTATGATGCTAGAAAAAATTGCTGTCCTAGATAGGTTTAAAAGACAAGGTGTTGGAGGGATGCTTTCTAAACGCCTTATAAAGGACATTAAGGAAAAAGGAATATTTGATATATTTGAAGAAGTAATAATTGCCCCCGTCCCAAACCTCCCATCTGTTTTATTTAAGAAAAAGAGAAACTTTCAATTAGCTTCAATGAGGTATGAAGAATTAAATAACCAAGTACTTACAACATTGGTGTATCATAGAAAGTTAAAAAGACCCTAGGGTTAAAGGGAGAATTTTAAATATAAGT
>CAZSLV010000081.1:0-8665 GCA_964607545.1 uncultured Gudongella sp.
TCTTAGTATAACATCTATACTAGTTTTAAGTCAACACCTTTTTTAAACTTTTTTTAAAAAATTTTAAGTTTTTTGGTGACATCTTTTATTTTATAATCTTATCCTATCTTTGTCAATCCAAAAAACAAAAATACACAAGCAAATTTAATTTTACTTGTGTACTAAACTTTCTAATCCATTAATGTTCTTTCTACTTCTTTCCTTAGTTTTTCTAAAATCCTTTTTTCTATTCTTGAAACAGTCATCTGTGAAATTTCTAATTTATTTGCTATTGTCACTTGAGTCCTCTTGTTAAAGTACCTTTCTATAAGAATTTCTCTTTCAACATCATTTAACTTTTCCATAGTCTTTGATAAAAAGTCATTATTTTCTATTCTAGAAAAGTATAGGTCTTCTTCCCCTATTAACTCAGCTAAATTAACTTCCTTATCATCGTTGTGGGAATCAAAGGTGACATCAAGTGATTGGGGGGTGTAAACCTTACTTGCTTCCATTGCTTCTAGGACTTCTTCTTCAGTAACCCCTATATAATTTGCTATATCCTCTATGCTAGGGACTCTTTGGAGTTCTTGACTTAATAAAACCTTAGCATTATTTATTTTCTTTGAAAGTTCTTGAATTCTCCTAGGAACCCTTATAGTCCAACCCTTATCCCTAAAGTGTTTTTTTATCTCACCAATTATTGTAGGGGTAGCAAAACTAGAAAATTCAAATCCCTTATTTATATCATATCTTTCAATAGCATAAATTAATCCTATAGATGCAACCTGGAAAATATCATCGAAATCTATTCCCCTGTTAGCATACTTTTTAGCTAGTATTTCAGCTATATATAAATGCTTTTCTATTAAATGATCTCTTAACTCTTTAGTAGGATTTTCACTATATTCCTTAAAGAGCTTTTTCATTTCTGCCTTATCAGAAGCAGTTTTTTTATCTTTACTATAGCGTTTTGCGTTTACCATAGGACTACCATCCTTAATCAATATATTTAACTATTTTAATTTCCTTCTCCATGTAATCGACTTCATCCATTAAGGACTCAATTATCATTTTACCCATATTAGTCTCTTTGGTCTCTTCTCCTAGCTCTTCTTTAGTCTTATCCCAACAAACTACAATTTCAAGTTTTTCCTTAAGTAGGGTATAGACAATTTTAATTTCATCATCAAGTGATTTTCCAAAAGACAATATTAATGCTTCTCCCATGGCAACTTTTAAATCTTCAATCTGGTCTATGTTATAGCCTATTTTATTTCCTAAAGATGAAGACACTAGTCTCACAGTACTGATATAATCAGGTTTTTTAGGAATAACAATAGTTATAAAATCCTTAAGCATTATCTCCACCCCTGATTATAAATAGTTTATCTAACTCAGTTATATCAAAAAGCTTTCTTATGTTTGGCTTGATATTATTTATATAAATTTTAAATTCAGTTTCTTGCAGCATCTTTAATAAGCCTATAAGAGCACCTAGTCCTGTCGAGTCTATATAGTCTAAGTCTTGTCCTTCAATTACTAAATCAGCCTTCTTGTCACTATAGGCTTTTACAACTTCTTCTTTAAATTCAGATGAAGTATAAATATCAATTTCTCCTACAGGCCTTATTATCCATTGCTTATTATCATCATTAAAATCTACTCTTGTACTTAGTGACATTTTTCTTCCCTCCATCATATAGAATAGCTTAATCTTATATTAAATAGTGTAAAATGTAAAGCTTTGGCAAGTTTCTACTCCCCTATATACTGGGCAACAGCAACAACCCTATCATCTTTAATTCTCATTAAGGTTACACCTTGAGTAGACCTACCCATTATGGATATATCTTTAATACCTAATCTTATAATTGTCCCATTTAATGAAATAATCATAACTTCATCTTGTTCACTAACTACCCTAGCTGAAACTATATCTCCTGTTTTTTCTTTAATAGAATAGGTTATTAAGCCTTTTCCTCCCCTATTTTGAGTTTTATACTCATCTAGTGGAGTTCTCTTGCCAAAACCTTTTTCTGAAATAACTAAGAGATACTTATCCTTTTCAACGATTTCCATTGAAACTACTGAATCTTCTTTCCTTAATGAAACTCCCTTTACTCCCATTGCAGTTCTTCCCATATCTCTTACATCTTCTTCGTTAAATCTTATGGCCATTCCTTTTTGTGTTACCATAATCAAGTCATCTTTCCCACTTGTAAGTTGTACACTTATCAATTCATCTTCATCTCTTAAAGATATACCAATGATTCCAGTTTTTCTAATATTTTCAAATTGGGTAAGTTCTGTCTTTTTAACTGTTCCTTCTTTGGTTGCCATAACTAGGTAACCTTCTGGGTCATGCTTATAAAGAGGTATTATAGCCGATACTCTTTCATCTGGGTTTAGGGAAAGCAGGTTTACTATAGCCGTTCCTCTGGCCGTTCTGCTGCCTTCTGGAATTTCATAAGCTTTTAGTGAAAATACCCTACCCTTACTTGTAAAGAATAAAATAGTTGAGTGGGTTGAAGTTATATAAAGGTCTTCAACAAAGTCTTCATCCCGCTTAGAAAGAGCTATTACACCTACACCTCCTCTTTTTTGTGGTCTATAAGTACCCTCTGGCATTCTCTTAACATAGCCAAAATGAGTTAAGGTAATTACTACATCCTCATCTTCTATCATATCTTCCATGTTTATCTCATCTTCTGAGTACATGATTCTAGTTCTTCGCATATCCCCGTATTTTTCTTTAATTTCTAATAATTCTTCTTTAATTATTCCAAGGACTACTCTTTCGCTAGCAAGTATTTCTTTAAACCAATTTATTTGCTTTATCAAGGCCTCATATTCTTCATCTAATTTGTCAGATTCAAGATTTGTAAGTCTTTTTAACCTCATATCTAAAATTGCTTGGGCTTGTATTTCGCTAAATTTAAAAGTCTTCATCAAGGAATCTCTTGCAGCCTGGTCATTACTAGACCCTCTAATAATTTTTATAATCTTATCGATATTATCAAGGGCTATTCTAAGAGCCTCTACAATATGAGCCCTTGCCTCTGCTCTTGCTAGGTCGTATATGGTTCTTCTTGTAATAATTTCCTTTTGATGTTCTAGGTAATGACTAAGTATTTGCTTTAAATTTAATACCTTAGGCTCTCCATCAACTAGGGCTAAGTTTATTATTCCAAAGGTTGCTTGTAATTGGGTGTGCTTATAAAGGTTGTTAAGTACTACCTTAGGATTTGCATCCCTCCTTACTTCTATTACAATCCTCATACCCTCTCTATCAGATTCGTCCCTAAGGTCAGATATACCCTCTAACTTCTTATCTCTAACATATTCTGCAATTTTTTCTATTAATCTAGCTTTATTTACTTGGTAGGGTATTTCTGTAACTATTATAGAGTGCTTGCCCCTACCTGATTCTTCGATTTCTGCTACAGCCCTCATCCTGATTTTGCCCCTACCAGTCTTATAGGCTCTTCTAATTCCATCTTTTCCCATAATATTTGCACCCGTAGGAAAATCTGGCCCCTTTATTACCTTTGATAATTCTTCAATGGTGACATCTGGGTTTTCAATCATTAAATCTATACCTTCAATAACTTCTCTTAAGTTATGGGGTGGCATATTTGTTGCCATACCAACTGCTATACCTGAAGACCCATTAACAAGTAGGTTAGGAAACCTGCTTGGAAGTACTACAGGTTCCATTAAACTTTCATCAAAGTTGGGCTTGTAATCTACGGTTTCCTTGCCAATATCCCTCATCATTTCCATGGCAATCTTAGTTAACCTTGCTTCTGTATAACGCATGGCAGCAGCACTATCTCCATCTACACTACCAAAGTTACCATGTCCATCTACTAGTAAATACCTAGTGTTAAAGTCCTGAGCTAGCCTTACCATAGCTCCATAAACTGAGCTATCCCCATGTGGATGGTATTTACCCAGTACATCCCCAACAACCCTAGCTGATTTTCTATGGGGTTTGTCAGGGGGCATATTTAATTCATCCATAGCATAAAGGATTCTTCTATGAACTGGTTTAAGACCATCTCTTACATCAGGAAGTGCCCGGCTTACTATTACACTCATAGCATAATCTAGATAGGAAGTCTTCATTTCATCTTTAATATTTATATCTATTAACTTATCGCGTTCGTTTTCCATTTTTTCCTCCTAGATGTCCAGATTCTTAACATATTTTGCATTTTCTTCTATAAACTCTCTCCTAGGCTCTACCTTATCCCCCATTAAGGTTGTAAATATTTCATCTGCTACAAGGGCATCTTCAATATTAACCTTTAACAAGGTTCTGTGGTCTGGATCCATTGTGGTATCCCATAGTTGGGTTGCATTCATCTCTCCAAGACCCTTATACCTTTGTATTGTATAGCCTGTGTTTCCAAGTTCTTCCAAGGTGTTTTCTAACTCTTTTTCTGTGTAACAATAATATTCTTTCCTATTCTTAGTTACCTTATAAAGAGGTGGTTGAGCAATAAATATATTACCATTATCTATTAACTCCCTTAGGTATCTATAGAAAAATGTCAAAATCAAGGTCCTAATATGGGCCCCATCAACATCGGCATCTGTCATTATTATAATTTTTCCATACCTAAGTTTAGCAAGATTAAAATCTTCCCCAATACTAGTACCAAAAGCAGTTATCATGGCCTTTATTTCATCTGAAGATAAAATCTTATCTAACCTTGCCTTTTCTACGTTCATAATCTTACCTCTTAGGGGTAAAATAGCCTGGAATCTCTTGTCTCTACCTTGCTTAGCACTACCTCCTGCTGAATCTCCCTCGACTATATATATTTCAGTTTCAGTAATATCGTTTGATTGACAGTCAGAAAGTTTACCAGGTAGGGTTGTATTGTCAAAGATACTTCTCTTTCTTGTTAAGTCCCTTGCCTTTCTAGCAGCTTCTCTTGCTCTTTTAGAGCTTATTGCCTTATCTAGGATAACTTTTGAAATCTTTGGATTTTCTTCTAAATAATTGCTTAAAAAGTCATTTGTCAAAGACTCTACTATTCCTCTTGTTTCACTATTTCCAAGTTTTCCTTTTGTTTGACCTTCAAATTGAGGTTCTGGAAGCTTAACAGATAAAATTGCAGTCATACCCTCTCTGACATCTTCCCCTGTTAGGTTGTCATCTTTTTCTTTTAAAAAATTATACTTTCTAGCATAATCGTTTATAGACCTTGTAAGGGCAGTCCTAAGGCCTGAAAGGTGGGTTCCACCTTCGGCTGTACCTATGTTATTTGCAAATGTAAATACATTTTCACTATAGCCATCTGTATATTGAATGGCTAATTCTACTGTAGTAAAGTCTTTTTCATTTTCAAAGTATATTACATCCTTATGGATGGGGTCTTTCTTTTTATTTATATACTCTACAAAGGACTTAATTCCCCCTGTGTAGTGAAAGTCCTTACTTTTTCCACTTCTTTTATCTTCTAGAGATATTTTTATCCCCTTATTTAAAAAGGCCATCTCCCTAAACCTATTCTCTAAAGTCTCATAGTTGTACTCTAGTTCTTCAAATATTTGATAGTCAGGTTTAAAGTGGATAATAGTACCAGTGGATTTTGATTTACCAACAACTTCTAATTCTCCATCTGGCTCTCCTCTTTTAAATTTTTGCCTATAAACATTTCCATCTCTTTTTACTTCAACAACTAGCCATTCAGAAAGGGCATTAACAACAGAAACACCAACCCCATGGAGGCCACCTGATACCTTATAGGCTGAATTATTAAATTTCCCTCCTGCATGCAGTATTGTAAGTACTGTTTCAACTGTAGATTTACCTGTTTGAGGATGGGTTTCTACCGGTATACCAGATCCGTTATCTTCAACCATTATAGAGTTATCTTCTTCGATTACTATATTTATGGTATCGCAAATTCCTGCTAAGGCTTCGTCTATACTATTATCTACAACCTCATAAACAAGGTGGTGTAGACCCTTTGGCCCTGTGCTACCAATGTACATACCTGGTCTTTTTCTTACAGGCTCAAGACCAGTTAAAACTTGTATGTCACTAGCAGTATAATGCCTTCCATTTTCATTTACATTTATATCATCGGCCATTTACTTCCCTCCAAGTCTTTTTCCCACTATATATGCATCCATTATTTATATAAAAAAATTCTTTTTCATATTCATCTAAGCCATCTATATCTACAGCATCTGTAAGAGTAATAAAAGTTTGCATTTTACTAAATAATTTAGTTAAATACCTCCTCCTATCTTCATCTAGCTCAGAATAAACATCATCTAATAAAAGAATTGGATTATACCCAGTATCCTTTTTAATTATTTCTACCTCAGAAAGTTTTAAGGTTAAAACTATAGATCTTTGTTGACCTTGTGATGCATAAGTTTTTGCATCCTTTCCATTTATTAAAACATTAAAATCATCCCTATGGGGTCCCTTATTAGAAGTACCTGTTTCAATATCCTTTTTCCTACTAGCTTTAAGGTCTTCTAAAAATTGTCTTTCAATTTCTATTAGGGAAGATCCTAATTCAATACTTCTTTGGTAATTTATTTCTAAATCTTCCTTTTTTCTTGTTATAACTTCATGATTAAGCTTAGCTTCAATAAATAACCTATTTATATAACTTTGTCTTTCTAAAATTATTAAAGATCCTAGCTTAGCCATTTGTATATCAAATACTTGTATTAAATCTGGTAAGTTACCTTTAAACCTTACTGACTTTAATAAGTTGTTTCTTTGTATGAGTATTTTATAATACCTATTTAAATTATAATAATAAAGAGGCTTAAGCTGAGAAATGCTAGAGTCTAAATAAGACCTTCTTAAGTTTGGCCCATCTTTAATAAGCTTTAAGTCTTCAGGTGAAAAAACTACAACCTTTAAGCCAGTGTTTAATTCCTTATAGCTTTTTAACTCCACCTTATTAACCTTTATTCTCTTACTCTTTTCCCTATGAAGCTTTATTTCAGTAAATTTTTCAAGTTGACCTACCCTTAAATTTGCCCCAATATAGGCCTCTTCCTTATCAAAATTTATAATTTCTCTGTCCCTTGATGTCCTAAAGGACCTGCCAGTTGAACAAATATATATTGCCTCTAGTAAGTTTGTCTTACCTTGGGCATTTTTACCCACCATTATATTGATATTTGAATTAAATGATACACTTAAATTATTATAATTTCTAAAATTTATCAGTCTTATTCCTTCTACTATCAATAAATACACTCCTTATACTAATGAAGGTTTTTTGAATCATTTTATTATATCACAATAAATAAGTGTTCATCATCAACTTTTATTATGTCATCTTTTCTTATCTTCTTGCCCCTTTGTCTTGTAACTTCATCATTTACAATTACTAAGCCATCACTTATCATCATCTTAGCTTGGCCTCCAGTTTGGGCTATTCCACAAAGTTTAAGGAATTGGTCTAATTTAATATATTCTGTTTCTATTTTTATTTCTTCCATTTTTTCCTCCACCTTTACCTAAAAATCATCATGGGCTAGTCGTACAGGAAGGACAAGATAAGTGTAATTATCATCATCTGCTGCATTTATAATACAAGGGTTTAAGCTGCCAATAAAGTTTAAAACTATTTCATTTGAATTTATTATCTTTATTCCTTCTAGGATATACCTAGAGTTAAAAGCTATGTTTAAGTCCTCTCCCTTACTCTTTGCAGGGACTTCCTCGTAAACATCCCCCATTTCAGAGTTAGACTTTATAACTACCTCTCCATTTGTGATTGATAACTTTATAAGGTTGGCTTTTTCTTCCTTAGCAAGTAAAGAAGCTCTTTCTAAGGCACTTTGAAAACCACTCCTACTTACCCTTATACTTGTATTGTGATCACTTCTCATTATATCCCTGTAATTAAAAAACTGTCCTTCTAGTAATTTCGAATACATTAAGGTATTGCCAATGTTAAATATAATTTGTCCTTGAGATATGCTTATTGATAAATCATCCTCAGTATCTTCTAATATTTTATTTAATTCATTTAGGCTCCTACCTGGAATAATAATTTTATTATCTAAAGTATAGTTTGTCTTAACCCTTTTAAGGGCTAGCCTGTAGCCATCTAATGAAACAAAGTTTATATAACCATCCTCCATCTCAAGTAATACCCCTGTTAAAGAAGGTCTTGTTTCATCTTGAGTAGTAGCAAAGACAGTTTGCCTTATGGCAGTTTTAAATAAGTCCTTGCTGATCTTAAAGGAGTTTTCTTCCATAGTAATTGGCAGATTAGGATAATCTTCCCCAGGATTTCCAATTATATTGAATTCAACATTTTGGCATTTTATATTGACCTTGTTATCCTTAATGTCAAACTCAATTAAATCATTTGGTAATTTTTTTACAATATCTCCAAATATCTTAGAATTTAAAACAATTTTTCCTCCCTCTTCAATAACCGCATCAAGGTAGGTTTCAATGCTAATTTCTAAATCAGTTGCAGTAAGTTTTAATTTGTCATTTTTAGCCTCAAGTAAAATACCATCTAAAATTTGAAGGGTGGATCTGGTGGAAATTCCTTTTTGTGCAATATTTATATGCTTTGCAATGTCTTTTTGTTCAACCTTAAATTTCATTTTTTTAGCCTCCCTTATAGAGTAATAGAATAAGAAACTATAGTAGTAATAGTAGTAGGGCTTGTGATTA
>CAZSLV010000082.1:0-8652 GCA_964607545.1 uncultured Gudongella sp.
GTGTTTGTATGGTATACTATACAAGGATAATAACATATGTTTATTTTCAGTAAATAATATTTTTGTAAATAGAATGTAGTAAAACACAGATTGTACTTTTAGCTTATAAAATGTATAATATATGTTAGATATGTAATTATAAATTTATTATAAACATAATTAAAAGGGGGAAATTTAGGTGAAAAAATTGATTTTAAGTATTCTTGTTTTAGTTTTATTAGTGATGCCTATAAGTGGATGGGCAAGTGACTTTGCTGACATGCCAAATGATTGGTCAACAGAAGCTCTTGAGAAAGCAGTAGAAAATGGTTTATTAAAGGGTACTGATGGGAAAATTATGCCTAATGAAAATTTAACAAGGGCCCAAATGGCGGCAGTTGTAAACAGGAGTTTTGGTGCCTACCAAGAAGCTTCATTGGAGGATTTTAAAGATGTAGACCCAAGCCAGTGGTATTACACAGAAATGGCAAAGGCTCTTAATATGAAAACATTCCAAGGAAACAATAATATGCTAAATCCAAATGACAGCATTACAAGAGAACAAGCATTTGCAGTTATGGCAAGAGCTTTAAAAGTAGAGCCAGTAATGGAAAAGCCAGAGGGTTTTGTTGACTTGGACCAAGTATCAACTTGGGCAAAAGGTGAAGTATATGCAATGATAGAGGGGGGCTACATACAAGGTTCGAACAATATGATCCATCCTCAAGGATATGTTACCAGGGCAGAATTCGCAAAACTTATGGATAATATGATTAAAGGCTATATAAGTCAAGCTGGTGAATATACTTCTCTAGTCGATGGAAATATTATGATAAATGTAAAAGATGTTATACTTAAAGATCTTACACTAAAAGGAGATCTTATTATTGGTGATGGGGTTGGAGATGGAGACCTTACATTAGATAGCGTAGAAATAGGCGGCAGACTAGTTATTAGAGGTGGAGGAGAAAACTCCATAATAATTAAAGGAAATTCTAAGATTAAAAAAATAGTTGTAGCTCGTGTAAATGGTAAAGCAAGAGTTTATAATGAAAGTGGAGCTGAAATAGGCCAAGTTTTAGTAGATGGTAGCGATGATATTACACTAGAAGGTCAATTTGATAGTGTAAAGCTTAAGGCTGATAATGTAACAGTTACAGCTAAAAAAGCTACAATTAAAGAAGCTTCTGTTGAAGGAGTAAGCTCAAAGATTGTTGTTGACGATGGATCTAAGATAGACAAGATTGTTGTTACAGGCAAGAATACTATTATAGAAGGTAAGGGTAAGGTTACAGAAGTCCTAGCCAATGCAGATGATATTGTAGTTAGTGTTATTGATACTAAGGTTACTGCTGGTCAAGGTACAAGTGGAGTTATGGCAGGGGAAACTAAGGTTGAAATTGGAAAAACTGAAAATGTTAAAGAAGAAGAAAAACCAAGTCGTCCAAGTGGAGCGAGTAGCTTAGAACTATTGAATGCAAGCTTAAAGACAGGAATTAATGATCCTGTAGGTGCTACAATAAGTGGTAAAAACATTAATGTTACATTACCTGTTTCAGGTTCTGAATCAGTAGAATATAAAGTAACTGCTGGTTACAATAAACCTGTTAAAGTTCAATCTGTTAAGTACGTAAAAGGAGATAGTAAAACAGATGTTACAGATCTTTTAGGAACATTGGTAAATTTTAATTCTACAGTAAGTAAAGATTTAGTAGCAACATTTAATAAAAAAGTAGTAGATGCACATTTTACATTTTATGGTGACAAAGCTGCAGTTGTAGTAGAAGTAACTGTATTAGATGGAACAAGTCCCCACACGTATACAATTACAGTTAGGAAATAAGTTGGATAAATACAAAAACGAAAGCAAATTACAGAGGCTAGATTAAAACCTAGCCTTTTAATTACATTCTAATAATTGGGAAGTGCTCACATGAAATATAAGCGTGTTTTATTTTTATTAGTATTAGATGTTATAATTTTAAGTCTTTCTTTTTTTATTTCTTTATATTTTAAATATGATACCTTTAATAACTTAGATTACTTGATTTATTATAATACTTTTGTTATCCCAGTAACGGTTTTAAAAATAGGAATTTTTTATATATTTAACTTTTATAAGAGTCTTTGGGAATATGCTAGTATAGAAGAACTAGTAAATATAATTACAGGAGTTCTAGTTGCAAATATTGCGGCTTTTTTTCTTACAGTGGTTATTTTTGGTTCGACTGTATTTTCAAACAGTGCTATCATAACTATTGTAGATATGATTTTAATTGGTGGCAGTAGGTTTACCTACAGGGCCTTAAGACAGTATAAGTTAAAACTAATTCCCGATGTTGTTAGAAAGAAAGTTTTGATTGTAGGAGCTGGGGCAGCAGGGGTTATGATTTTAAAAGAGTTAAGAAATCACAAGAGCTTTGAGGTTAAGCCTATAGGTTTTATAGATGATGATATTGAAAAAAAAGGGAAAGTTGTAAATGGAGTAAAAGTTTTAGGCAATAGGTATGATATACCTAGTGTTGTAGAAAAATTTAAAGTAGATGAAATTATTATTGCCCTACCATCTGCTTCAAGTGAAGATCGTATTGAACTATTAAACATATCTAAAAATACAAGTGTTAAGACAAAGACCCTTCCTGGCATATATGAATTAATAGAAGGTGAAATAAGTATTAATAAGATTAGGGATGTTCAGTTAGAAGATCTCCTTGGAAGGGATGAAGTAAAGTTAGACATAGGGGAATTAAACAATCTTATTTCAAATCAGTGTGTCCTCATATCGGGTGGGGCAGGGTCTATAGGAAGCGAACTGGCCAGGCAAATAATTAAATATAATCCAAGGAAACTGATACTACTTGATATATATGAAAATACCCTTTATGATTTTGAAAATGAGCTAAAAACGAATTATCCAACCTTAGATTTTGAGGCCATAGTAGTCTCGGTTAGGGATAAAAAAGATTTATATAAAGTATTTAAAAAATACAAGCCTAACCTAGTTTTACATGCTGCAGCCCACAAGCATGTTCCTCTAATGGAATCTAGTCCAAGTCAAGCTGTAAAGAACAACATATTTGGAACCCTAAATATGTTAACAGGAGCGGACAAATATAATGTAAATAAGTTAGTTTTAATATCTACTGACAAGGCTGTCAATCCCACAAATGTTATGGGGGCTACTAAAAGAGTTGCAGAAAAGCTAATACAAATATACAATGAAAGAAGTAAAACAGAATTTGTAGCAGTAAGATTTGGGAATGTCTTAGGCAGCAATGGGAGTGTAATACCCTTGTTTAAAAAACAAATTGAAAAGGGGGGGCCTGTTACTGTAACAGACCCTGATGTTGTAAGGTATTTTATGACTATACCAGAAGCCTGTCAACTGGTTCTCCAGGCTGGAGCTATGGCCAAGGGCGGAGAAATATTTGTACTGGACATGGGAAAACCTGTTAAAATATTAGATTTGGCATGTGACTTAATTAAACTATCAGGCTTAGAACCCTATAAAGATATAGGGATTGAGTTTATAGGACTTAGGCCTGGGGAAAAGTTGTATGAAGAACTTCTAATAGCCTCACCAGATTTAAAAAACACACAAAATGATAAAATATTTGTTGAAGAATCTGAGTATCTAGATTATGATGGTATTATGTTAAAAATTTATGATTTAAAGAAGTCATTAAATAAAGAAAACCCTATGGAAATTAAATTAGAACTAGTGAAATTGGTAGAAGGCTACAAACCATTTGGAAATTAGTTGCTATGCAGGAGGAGATTGAATGGAGGAAATTAGCCTTCGAGAAATTTATTATATAGTAAAAAAGAGAATGGGTATAATAATAATACTCTTTATACTTTCAATTCTTATTAGTGGCTTTGTAAGTTATTATGTATTAGATGAAGTTTATGAAGCATCAACTACCCTAATGGTGGGGAAACCTAAGGATTATTTGGAAAACAATAAAATAGAGTACAATGAACTTTTAATAAATCAAAGATTAGTCTCTACCTATGGGGAGCTTGTAAAAACTAGAAAGGTTGCTGATAGGGTAGTAAATAATATTGATTTACCTTACAGTTCAAGTGTTTTAAAAGATAAGCTTAGGGTTAGCCTGATAAAGGATACTGAAATTATTTCTATAACTGTATCTGACGGAGATCCTGAACTTGCAGCTATAATTGCTAATGAAACGGCACAAGTATTTATGGAATCTGTAAGAGATATTATGAGAGTTGAAAATGTTCAAGTTATTGATATAGCTCAAGCTCCTAGTAGTCCAGTAAAACCTAGACCTGCTATGAATGTCGCAATTGCTGGTATTCTGGGAATTATGCTGGGAGTCTTTATAATATTTTTATTAGAATTTTTAGATACAACAATTAAAACACCAGAAGATGTAGAAAGACATCTTGGTTTAACAGTGATTGGATCTATACCAAAGGTAGGGGATTAGAATGGCAAGGGAAATACGAAAGGATAGGATCTACTCACTGGAAGATCCAAAGTCTGTAGTTTCAGAAGCATTTAGGTCATTAAGAACAAATATTCAATATGCAAATATAGATAAGAATATCAAGGCCATACTTCTTACATCTACTATTCAAAGAGAAGGAAAGTCTATGGTTTCTAGTAACCTAGCTTATTCCATGGCAGAATCTGGCAAAAAGACCCTTATAATTGATTGTGATATGCGTAAGCCAAGGATTCATAAAGTTTTTTCTATATCAAATATAGAAGGCTTAACCAACATCCTTATGGATGAAGCTATAAATTCAGAAGTCATTCATAAAATGGCAGGAAGCGAGAACTTGTATATACTTCCAAGCGGGCCCATCCCACCTAATCCCGCAGAATTATTGGGATCAAACAAGATGAAAGATTTTATTGGTAAGTTAAGGGAAACCTTTGATATGGTTATCATAGATAGTCCTCCTCTTGCCTTGGTAACGGATGCTGCTATAATTTCAACTATAGTTGATGGGACTATTTTAATTGTTGAAGCTGGTGATACTAAGATAGATGCAGCGAAGCACTCTAAAGAAGTACTTGATAAATTGGGGTCTAAAATTCTTGGTGTAGTATTGAATAAAATACCACTTAATGAAAATGAATATTACCAATACTACCAATACAGACAGTATAGGGAAGAACAAGACTCAAGATTATGGAAAAGGAAGAGAAGGAAATGAAGATAGATATACACTCTCATATATTACCAGACATTGATGATGGAGCTAAGTCTTTGGATGTGTCAATAAGTATGGCAAAAATGTATGTAGAAAACGGCTATAATAAAGTTATAGCCACCCCTCATTACTTTGATATAAATCAAAGTAAATCTCCAAGTGACCTATTAGAAGCTAAATCTATTCTAGATAAAGCACTATTAAATGAGGGTATCGACTTAAAAATCTTATTAGGAAATGAAGTATATTTTTCAGATGACACACTTTCTGATATTCAAAAGAAAAATGCATTTACACTTAATAACACCAGGTATGTTTTAATTGAGTTTCCATCTACTGACATACCTAATTACACTGAGGATGTTATATTTTCTCTCCAATTAAAAGGATATATACCAATAATTAGCCACCCTGAAAGAAATACTAGAATCATGAAAAGTCCCAATATACTCTATGAACTTGTAGAAAAGGGTGTCTTAGCCCAGCTAAATATTCATAGTTTAACAGGCTTGTATGGGGCTAAGTCTATGGAACTATCAGAGTGCTTGTTAAAGCACAATTTAATTCATTTTGTAGCAACTGATAGCCATAGTGATGGAAGGCGTTCACCAAATGTAAACAAGGCGCTTAAAAAACTTAGAAAGACAGTTGATAGTAAGCTATATGATAAAATAATCTACTCTTACCCTGAAGCATTAATAAATAACGAGGTTATTATTACCGACCAACCCCTATTTATTGAGAAAAAAGAAAGTTTAAAAAGTAAAATCTTAAGCTTATTTTAAATGCGCAATAATAAGAACATAAAAAATGTGGTCAAAGCTTAAACTTTGACCACATTTTTTATCCATTAAATAAACACTGCCTTAACTTCAACAAATTCATCCAATCCAAACTTGCCACCTTCTCTGCCAAGACCAGAGTGTTTAAAGCCACCAAAAGGTGCCCTGTGGAGTTGGTTTCCACTATTTATAACTAGGGTTCCTGTTCGTATTTTTTTAGCAACTTCATAAGCTTCACCAAAGTCCCCAAAAACTCCACCTGAAAGCCCATAAACTGTATCATTTGCAATTTCTATAGCCTCATCAAGAGAATCATAGGCTATAATTGAAAGAACTGGACCAAATATCTCATTTTGGGCAATTTCCATCTTATTATCAACATCTGTAAATACCACAGGGTTAACATAGTAACCATAAGATTCCTTGGGAACTTCTCCTAATAATAGCCTAGCCCCTTCTTCTATGCCTTTTTCTATAAAGCCTTTAACTTTTTTAAACTGATCTTCATTTGCCAAAGGTCCAACGACAACATCTGGGTCTCTTGGATCTCCAAACTTATAGCCCTTTGTCATTTCTATAATCATTTCTTCAATCTCTTCCTTCTGTGATCTAGGAACTAGGAGCCTAGAATACGCACTGCAGGATTGACCAGTATTTAAATAAACCTTATCTAAAGTTTTCTTAAGGGCAAGCTTATAGTCAGCTCCTTTTAAGATTATGGCTGGAGACTTTCCTCCCAACTCAAGAGATAGTCTTTTTATATCTCCTACTGCAAGTTTTGCTACCTCCTTACCCCCCTTAGTTGACCCTGTAAAGGTTACAAGCTTTACATCAGGGTGGGTTGCAATAACATTTCCAACTTCAGAACCCCGACCAGATACTAGGTTAAAGACTCCTTTAGGAAAGCCTGCCTCATCAATTGCCTCTGCTAATAAATAAGCCACCAGAGGGGTTTTTTGACTTGGTTTTAAAACCATGGTATTTCCTCCAAGTATAGATGGTGATAGTTTTTTTATGATTTGTCCAAGAGGGTAATTCCAAGGAGTCAAGGCTCCTACAATACCCACAGGCTCCCTCCTAACAATGTAATCATCAAATTTTTCTTCGAAAGGATAATCATCTACCATTTTTAAATTATCCCTTATATCCTGTATATAAGGAAGGACATGGGAGTTTTTAGCAAAGGATATTCCACACCCAAGCTCTTTTGAAATAGTACTTGCTAAAATATCAAGTCTCTTTTCTAATTGAGGGATTAAAGCCTCCAATAATTTTTTCCTATCTTCTAAACTTGAAAATTGGAAGCTTTTAAAGGCCTCCTTAGCTGCCCCAACTGCCCTATATACATCCTCTTTATTACCTGCAACAACCTGGCCAACAATACTCTTATCCGCAGGGTTTTCAACCTCTATCATCTCTTTACTATCTGGCAAGACCCATTCTCCACCAATATACAACTTATCATATTTCATATATAAAACCTCCCTTTAGTATATATACCTTAAGATTGCTTATTTTAACTATTATTTAACCTAATTGTAATGGGTCTGTTACTTTTTTATTCATTTTAATGGGTATACTATATAACAGGAAGAAAAAAAGAGGAGGATATAAAGATATGAATAAGGTTAAAGGAAAGATAGCCCTAGCCATATGTGCTATTATGGTTTTAGGTGGTTCAATGGGGGCATTTGCACAAGAAGAAAAGCCCGTGCTTATTTCAGAGCCAATTAAGGCAGAAGAAGACTTTGAATTTATAAGCTTTGAAGGAGAAGTAAAGGAAATAACAGAAGATGGTGAAAGCTTAAGAGTCCTAGTTACAAATGAAGGCAAGGAAGAATCCTTGATACTAGGTATTGGGGAAGGGGTCCTTATAGTAGGGGAAGAAAATCAAGAGATCCTTGGAAAAGATGATATTAAATTAGATGGAAAGGTTAAGGCCTTTTATCATAAGACTACTCCTATGGGACTTTCTTATCCAGGTTTCTTAACACCTGATGTTTTAGTTATAAATTCAGATAAGTCTATTGCCTTTGTTGAGAACTTTGATGAAGAACTTTTAAGTGCAGATAAGGAATTAAAGTTAAACTTAAGTGATGAAAGTCCAATAATTGATACAAAAGGAAATCCCTTAACAAAAGAAGATGCATATGGAAGAGACTTAGTAGTTTTTTATAATATTTTAATGCCATCCCTCCCTGCACAAACAAACCCACTAAAGGTCATTGTACTACCTTTAAGAGAAGATAGTGTAGATAATAATGAAATACTTTTAACTAGTGAAATTTTCTTACTAGATGATGGAACTAAGATGATACCTTTAAGGGAAGTTGCAGAAGGCCTAGGCTTTGAAGTTACATGGAATGGGGCAAGTAAGTCTGTAGAAGTTGTAAAAGGACCAAACTGGTCAAGCTTAACCATAGGTAGAAACAACTACAATTTTGCAAAGATGCTAATTAGACTAGAATCTGCACCTATAATTGTAAATGCTAGAACCTATGTACCAGCAAGCTTTGCTGAAGAAGTCTTACAAGCAGAAGTTCTATACCAAGAAGATGGGTCTATATTAATAAAATAAGCATCGTGAAGATACAATAGCAAATTAAGAGCCTAGAAGATTAAAACCCTAGGCTTTTTTATTTTGTAGTAAAAGAAAGATTCCTCGTTACACTCGGAATGACAGAGAAGATAAGATTCCTCG
>CAZSLV010000083.1:0-8460 GCA_964607545.1 uncultured Gudongella sp.
CTGTCTGGCCGCTTCCTTGGATCAAACGGATGGACAGAGTCGTCCATCCCTACGAAAGACATACATGTTACAGAAATTAAAATGTTCCACGTGGAACATTTGCTGCTAAGGCTTGTATCATATACTCAAAAACATTTTTCTAAGACAATCTTCTATGTAGGGCCAGACGACTCTGTCTGGCCGCATCCTTGGATCAAGCAGATGGACATAATCGTCCATCCCTACAAAGTATCATCATATTACACAAATAAAAAAATGTTCCACGTGGAACATTTTTTATTTTTTTTACTAGCTTTATTTAATTGGTGTCTTTTTTGGTTTTCCTCCACCCCTTGGATACTTTTCTGGGGTTTCCTTAATTTTTTTTATTAATATAAGGGTTCTTTCCATATCTGTTTTTGGTAAAGTTAATCTAATAGTATCTTCTAGGACTCCACCTAAGACTTTTATTGCATTTTTACTTGAGTTAATTTCTTCATCAGGAGTTGGTCCCTTCATAGAGATGAAATAACCACCTACTTTGACATATGGTATGCAATACTCACAAAGCGTGTCTAAGGAGGCCACAGCGCGTGAGAGGCATATGTCGTATTTTTCTCTGTATTCTTCTTTCCTTGAAAATTCTTCTGCCCTTGCATGTATTGCCTCTACATTTTTTAAACCTAGTTCTTTAATTACTTCATTTAAAAATATTATTCTTTTGTTTAAGCTATCTAATAAGGATACTTTTAGGGTCCTATTGAATATTTTTAAGGGAAGACCTGGAAATCCACCGCCTGTTCCAATATCTATTATACTCATTCCATCCTTAATTAAATTACTTGTTAAGGGGCTTAAGCTATCTGCAAAATGCTTTAAGTCAATCTCGTAATCATCCTTTATAGCTGTTATATTAATTTTTTCATTCCATTCTTTTAGCATTTCCTTGTATATTTTAAAGTCACTTGACATTTGATCTGTTAATTCTATTTGCATGCTTTGTAAAATTTCTTTTAAACTTTCTTCACTAGACAAGCTTTCCACCTCTTCTTTCCTGTTCTAGGAAAATTAATAAGACATTTATATCAGAAGGTGAAACTCCTGAAATTCTAGATGCTTGACCTAGGGATTCTGGCTTTATCTTTTGAAGCTTTTGTAGAGCTTCGTTACTTAAACCCTTTACCCTTGTGTAATCTAAAGAAGAATCTAGACTTCTATTTTCAAGTTTTTTAAATTGTTCTATTTGAATCATTTGCTTTTTAATATAGCCTTCATACTTTATTTGAGTTTCAACTTGTAAGCGTATTTCTTTTAAAAGACTTTCTCTTTCTGTATCAAAGACAAGTGAATTCTCATAGGTTATTTCTGGTCTTTTAATTAACTCATATAGGGAAACTGCATTCTTTAAAGGACTGGAATCTATTGATTTTAATATTTGATTTGTTTTTTCCGTTGGGGTTATGATGATTTTTCTTAGTCTTTCTAATTCCTTATTAATTAAACTTTCTTTCTTAAGGGTCAAGTCATACCTTTCTTGTGAAACTAGACCAATTTCATACCCCTTCTTAGTTAATCTAAGATCGGCATTATCCTGTCTTAGGGTCAACCTGTATTCCGCCCTAGAAGTCATCATCCTATAGGGCTCATCTGTTCCTTTAGTTACTAAATCATCTATTAAAACTCCAATATAGCCTTCTGACCTATCTAATATAAAGGGGTCTTTTCCTTGTATATTTAAGCTTGCATTGATACCTGCAATTAAGCCCTGGGCTGCAGCTTCTTCATAGCCTGATGACCCATTAATTTGTCCTGCAAAGAATAGGTTTTTTATTTCCTTGTGTTCAAGGGACCTTTTTAATATAGTTGGGTCAATAGAATCGTACTCTATGGCATAGGCTGTTCTCATGAATTGAACATTCTCTAAGCCCTCTATCTTTTTATATATTTCTATTTGAACTTCTTCGGGAAGGGAAGAACTCACCCCTTGAACATACATCTCTTTTGTTGAAAGGCCTTCTGGCTCAATAAATACTTGGTGCTTGTCCCTATCTGAAAATCTAACTACCTTATCTTCTATAGATGGACAATACCTTGGACCAACTCCCTCAATATAGCCTGAGAACATAGGGGACCTGTCTAAGTTGTCCTTAATTATCTGGTGGGCTGCACTGGTTGTATATGTCAAATAACATGGGACTTGGTTTATATTGTATTCCTTTTCCATATTTAAAAATGAAAAGGGGACAATTTCCTTATCTCCCGGTTGTATCTCCATTTTTGAATAATCTATGCTATCTTTGTGGACTCTTGCTGGAGTACCTGTTTTCATCCTCCTTAAACCTATACCCTTTTCCTTTATAGAATCAGATAGGAGGAGGGATGGGGACATGCCTTCTGGCCCTGATTGATAATTTACTTCCCCAATATAAATCCTGCCACCTAAGTAGGTCCCTGTTGCAACTATTACAGCCTTAGCATAATAATTTGCCCCATGCCTAGTAGTTACACCCTCTATTTTGTTGTCTCTTATTAGTAAATCTACAACTTCACCTTGCCTTAGGGTCAAGTTTTCCTCATCTTCTAATATCTTTTTCATTTCCATATGATAAACTTTTTTATCAGCTTGAACTCTCAAGGAATGGACTGCAGGCCCCTTAGATAAGTTTAGCATCCTACTTTGAATAAAGGACTTATCAATATTTAAAGCCATTTCCCCCCCAAGGGCATCAATTTCCCTCACTAAATGCCCCTTACCCGTACCCCCAATATTGGGGTTACAAGAAAGGGCAACTATCCCATCTAGGGTAATTGTTAGAATTAGGGTTTTTAAACCCATCCTACTAGGAGCAAGGGCTGCCTCAACTCCTGCATGGCCCGCTCCAACTACTATTACATCGTATTCTCCACCATTGTATACTTTTGTAGTACTCATAATTTCACCTTTCTATAATCAACTACTTACCTATGCAAAATTCACTAAATATTTTATCTAGTATATCCTCATTCAAACTTTCTCCAGTTATTTCTCCAAGATTTTCCCAGCATGATCTTAAATCTACTTCCAGACAATCTAGGGGAACTCCTCTTTTAAGGTCATCTAGGACAGATTTTATATTTATACTTGCTAATTCTAACTGGTTCTTATGCCTAATATTGTTAATGACCATCTCTGAGTCGATATTTATATCCCCATCGTAAAACATATTTCTTATGGCATCTTCAAGTTCTTCAATGCCAATATTTTTAATCATAGATGAATTTATAATTTGAGAATTTTCAAAGTAGTTGCTAAAGTACTTATCCTCATAAAGCCTTGGTAAATCGGTCTTATTCAAAAGGACAATAGTTTTTTTATCCTTTATTAATTCCATAATATGGTAATCATCCTTGTTTAACTCTCTGGAAATATCAAATATAGCTATTATCAAGTCTGCCATTTCCAGTGTCTCCTTGGCCTTGTCAACACCTATTTTTTCTACAAGGTCGTCTGTAGCCCTTATACCTGCTGTGTCCATTATCTTAAGGGGTATACCATCTATGTTTATATACTCTTCTATTATATCCCTAGTAGTTCCTGGAATTTCTGTTACTATGGCCCGATTTTCCCTTAGAACTGCATTTAAGAGGGAGGATTTTCCAACATTTGGGGTCCCTAGAATCACTGTATTTAAGCCGTCTCTCATGATTTTACCCCTGTCAGCAGTCTTTAAAAGTTTCTCGATTCTATCCCTTACAAGAAACCCATCTTCTAGGAGGTCTTTTGTAGTAACCTCTTCTATGTCATCTTCTGGAAAATCAATGGAAACTTCAATATGGGCTATCATCTTTAAAAGTATTTGCCTAATAGCTTGGATTTCATGACTTAAGCTTCCTTCTAATTGCTTTAATGATATATCATAAGATTTTTCAGTCTTTGCCTTTATAATATCTATTACAGCTTCAGCTTGTGATAGGTCTAGCCTTCCGTTTAAAAAGGCCCTTTTAGTAAATTCCCCTCTTTCAGCTAACCTAGCTCCTTTTCTTAATAAGCTTTCTAAGATTTTCTTTACAGGAATAATCCCCCCATGGCAGTATATTTCAACCATTTCTTCCCTTGTGTAGGTATATGGGGCATCCATAAATGCTATTAAAACTTCATCTATTATTTCATTATTATCTATAATATGTCCATATAGGAGTCTTTTATTATCACTTGCTACTATATCCATATCACTTGCTCTTTTAAAGACTTCCCTTGCAATCTTTATTGAATCCTTGCCACTCATTCTAACAATACCGATTCCTGACTCACCTATGGCTGTTGATATAGCAGCTATAGTTTCAGTCATAAAACCACCTCACCTTTTTTTCTTACTTAATAACTACCATCTAATAATATCACACATAATAAAAGCCCACAATAATGTGGGCTATTAATTATTTAGTTACAATTACTACCCTTCTATAGGGTTCATTTCCTTCACTATAGGTGCTTACTCCTTCAAAAGTTTGAAGGGCGGAGTGGATAATCCTTCTTTCATAGGGACTCATTGGCTCTAACTTTACAGGTCTCTTGCTATAAGTAGCCTTTTCAGCCATTTTATTTGCAAGCCTTATAAGAGTTTCTTCCCTTTTTTTTCTATAACCTTCTGCATCTAAGACAACCTTTAGGTAGTTATCTCTTTCCTTATTTATAGCAATACTTAGTAAATATTGTATTGAGTCTAGGGTATTTCCTCTTTTGCCAATTAAAATACCCATATCGCTTGAAGAAATATTGTTTATTTCTACATTCATAATATCTTCTGTAATGCTTATATCAAAAAGTGCAATTATTCCCATTCCTTGAAGGACTCCATCTAAAAATTTACTTGCTATTTCTTCAGGGTCGTTTTTAAGGACAACCTTAATCTTAGCTTCCTTGGAACCTAAGATACCAAATAAACCTCTTGATGCTTCCTCTATGACCTCATATTCTACATCTTTTTCACTAGCATTTAGCTCTTCTAGTGCTTCTTGAAGGGCATCTTCAACTGTTTTTCCTGTCTTAACAACAAATTTCATCTTATTTTGCCCCCTTAATACTTGTAAATTTCTTATTAGTTATAAACTGTTGTATTATAGTAAAGATATTTCCAACTACCCAATAAAGTGCAAGACCTGCTGCAAATCCCCTTGATGCCATAAAAATCATAACAGGTAACATATAGTTCATGATCCTTTGAGTTGATTGGGCTTGAGGGTCTGTATTACCAGTACTCATAGTCTTACTTTGTAAAAATGTAGTTGCTGCAGCTAAGAGGGGTAGGCCCCATAATAAGGCATCTGGATTCTCTAGATTAGGTATCCACAAGAAGTTCTTGGCCATAGAAACATAAAAGCCAGGATCTGAAAAAGCATAAGCTTGTGGATCTCTAAAGACAGCAAAAAATGCAAATATAATAGGCATCTGCACTAATAAAATCAAACAACCCGATGCTGGGTTGTACTTATGTTCTTTATAAAGTTCTTGCATTTTTACTTGCATGGTCTTTGGGTCATTTTTGTACTTTGTTTGTATTTCCTTCATCAAAGGTTGAACTTCACTCATTTTACGAGTGGATCTACTTTGTTGTAGGTTTATCGGCAATAGCATTAGCTTAAATATTATTGTTGTTAAAATAATAGCTATAGCATAAAATGATATGCTCTCAGGTTCGCTAGGCATGGTCTGAGCAACTATATCATATACAAATCTTAATAGTGATCCTAGTATATTTCCTAGAAATCCAATCATTCATTAACCTCCTATTATTTGAGCGGATCATATCCTCCTTCATGAAAGGGGTTACACCTTACTATCCTTTTGACAGTAAGAAGAGAACCTTTTATGAAGCCATATTTAGTGTAGGCTTGCAAGGAATATTCAGAGCAAGTAGGATAAAATCTACAATTATTCCCAGTAAGAATATATCTTGAGATATATCTTTGGTAGAATTTTATTAACACAATAGCTATCCGTGTCATTTTATCACCTTTTTTCTAATAGACCAGATATTTTATAAATGTGTTTTACAGCACTTTCCAAGTCTTTAAAGGTTAACTCTACAGCATTTTTCTTAGGTATGATAACTATATCATAGCCTGATTTAATAGAAGTAATATAATCTTCATTAATAGACTTAATTCTTCTTTTTAACTTGTTCCTTACTACTGCGTTGCCAATTTTCTTAGTTATTGAAATTCCGATACGTGTGTTTTTATCCCCATTTTTTTTTATAAAAAGGATTAAATTTCTATTCCAATAATTCTTTCCACTTTTATAGACTTTCTTAAACTCCATATTTTTTCTTAATCTATTTTCTTTTTTCATAAAAACACCGTCCCAAAGTGACCTTTAATAAAAGGCCACTTGAAAGCAGCCTTATGCAGAAAGTTTTTTTCTACCTCTTTTTCTTCTAGCTCTTAATATGTCTCTTCCTGCTTTAGTCTTCATTCTCTTCCTAAAACCGTGTTCTCTACTTCTTTGTCTTTTCTTTGGTTGATAAGTTCTTTTCACAAACAACACCTCCTTCAATTAACTACAGGCAATGCTATATATACATAAATATAGAGTTTACAAATACCTTCTTTAAAACACTACTATAAATTATATGTACCAGGCTCCCTAATGTCAAGATTTTAATTAATTTTAATCCACAATTTTTAAGTATTAATCTACAGATACCTGTGGATATCTATTGAATTTATACCCCATATCTGATAATATAGTAAAGGATGTTGATAAGTTTTAAGACAGGGTGGATAAGTCCACTTATACACAATTTGTGGATAGATTGTGTATAAGTTTTAAAATATAGGTGGATTTTTGTTAAGCTATTGTAATTTATTGAGTTTTTTATCCACATTATTAAAAATTATACCCTGTGGATAGGGTTTATAATTTTACTTTATAAAAACTTATCCACATATTCTTGATAATTTTATCCACATTATACATTTTTGTTTATATCTTTTTATATTTTTAGGAGGTCATCGTATGGAGACAAATTTGGACCAAATATGGGAGGGAGTGCTTAGCCTAATAAAAGTTGAGCTTACAGAAGTTTCATATAACACATGGCTAAAATCAATAGAGCCTATTAGTTTAGTCGAAGATGAGATAATTTTAGGGGCTCCAAACGACTTCACAAAGGGAATATTAGAAGGAAGGTACTTTAACCTTATAAAAAATTCAATAAACCAAGTCACAGGAGATAATTATAAAATTAAATTTATTATCCCTGGTGAAGAAATACAACCCATGGAACCTTCTGCTAAGAAAAAGGAAGCTGTTGAGGTTTTAAATAAGTCAAAGTTAAATCCAAAGTATTCTTTTTCTACATTTGTTACTGGAAAAAGTAACGAATTTGCCCATGCTGCATCAGTTGCTGTAGCAGAGGCTCCTGCCCAAGCATACAATCCCTTGTTCTTATATGGGGGGGTAGGACTAGGAAAGACCCACTTAATGCATGCTATTGGTCATTATATTTTAAGCCAAAATCCAAAAGCTAAGGTGGTCTATGTATCATCTGAAAAATTTACTAATGAACTTATTAACTCCATAAGGGAGTATAAGAATGAAGAGTTTAGAAATAAGTATAGAAATGTTGATGTCCTTCTTATAGATGATATCCAATTTATAGCTGGAAAAGAAGGAACACAAGAAGAATTTTTCCACACATTTAACGCCCTTCACGATGCAAATAAGCAGATAATTATTTCTAGTGATAGGCCTCCAAAAGAAATTCCTACTTTAGAAGACAGGCTAAGATCCCGTTTTGAGTGGGGACTTATCACAGATATTCAACCACCTGATTTAGAAACTAGGATAGCAATACTTAGAAAAAAAGCTAATTTAGAAAACATAGAAGTCCCAGATGATGTAATGCTACTAATAGCTGAAAGAATCCATTCTAATATAAGAGAACTTGAAGGTGCCCTTATTAGGGTAGTTGCATATTCATCCTTAACTAATAAGGCTATTAATATTGACCTAGCTGAAGAAGCCCTTAAGGATATTATTTCTAATAATAAGCCTGTAGAAATCACAGCTGACCTTATTAAGGATAAGGTATCAAAGAAATTTTCTATTAAAATGGATGACTTTTCATCTAAAAAAAGAACTAGGGCTATAGCTTATCCAAGGCAAATTGCTATGTATTTAACTAGAGAACTTACTGACCTATCCCTACCAAAGATAGGGGATGAATTTGGAGGACGGGACCACACTACGGTAATTCATGCTTGTGATAAGATAAATAAGGATATTGAAACAGATCCTTCATTAAAAAACAAATTAGAAAGTATTATAGCAGAATTAAAAAAGGTATAAGTCCGGGATAAGTCTAATAGAAAGTTCTACTTATCCACACTTTATTAAATCAATGAAATTAATGAATTTAAATAGGTTAAGAGGGTTATCAACATAATCACAAGCCCTACTACTATTACTACTATAGTTTCTTATTCTATTACTCTATA
>CAZSLV010000084.1:0-8370 GCA_964607545.1 uncultured Gudongella sp.
CTTACCACTTCTTTTATTTGCCCTACCACCCCTAATAGGAACCATATTGCAATTGGTGTTTTATGGTATTTCATTTGTCTTAAATGGGATGGTCTTGTCTATTTTAATTGTTCAAATCAATATACAAAATAAAAATATTTTTACAGACTACCTAACAGGACTTAATAACCGCAAGAGGTTAGATATGTATATGAAAGAAAAAATGGAAAGTGCAAGTATAGGCAGGACATTTTCTGCAGTAATGGTTGATATAGATGAATTTAAGGTCATTAATGATGAGTTTGGACATGATGCAGGGGATAAGGCACTTAAAATTTTCGCAAATATTTTAACAACAAGTCTTAGGTCCAATGACTTTATTGCAAGGTTTGGTGGAGATGAATTTTATATTATCATGGATATATCTGATGAAGTAGGTCTTCTTGATGTAGTAAATCGAATTAAAACAAGTTTAAAAAGATATAATGAGATAAGCGGAGAAGCTTATAAATTAAATTGCAGCATGGGCTATGCCATTTATGACTGTAAATCTAACATGTCTGTGGGAGACTTTCAAAAGTATATTGATTCTTTAATGTATGAGGATAAGAAAACAAGAAAAAATATAAAAGTCCCTCTCCTAATTTTAAACAAGGAGTAAAGCCCCTAAATTAAGCAAATTAACTGGCAAATAAATAATTGCTATAATAAATAAAAATATGATATAATCAAGTCACGATGAAAAAACTTTATCTGCTTTTTCCTCGTTCTAAGGTTAAATATCTAAAAAAAGGACCGATCTTTTTTTGGGAAAAGCCTTAGGCTTTTTTTTACGCTAAAGTTGAACTTATCACCTAAATTTGGTAGGTTTGACCAACAAACTATAAGGGGGTTATCAAATGTTTAGAAGAGTAATGTTAGTTGTATTAAGCCTTATGATGTTAGTAAGCTTGATAGCATGTACTGCAGCACCAGAGGTAGATTCAGATGTTATGCATATTGGTATTGTAACAGGCACAGTATCACAAGGGGAAGATGAGCTTAGGGGCGCTGAAGCTATGATTGAAAAATATGGCGACGCTGATGCGGGCGGTATGATTAAACACGTAACTTATCCTGACAACTTTATGCAAGAGCAAGAAACTACTATTGCTCAAATTATAGGTCTATCTGATGATCCTAATATGAAGGCAATCGTTGTAAACCAAGCGGTTCCAGGAACTTCTGCAGCTTTTAAAGAAATTCGTGCAAAAAGACCTGATATCCTATTGCTAGCTAACTCTTCACAAGAAGACACTGCTATGATCGAAGCAGCAGCTGACTTAGTAATAGACCCAGATAATATTAACCGTGGATACCTTATGGTATTAGCAGCTAAAAAAATGGGAGCTGACACATTTGTTCATATTTCTTTCCCAAGGCATATGAGTATTGAGTTATTGTCAGTTAGAAGAAACATTATGGAAGAAGCAGCAAAAGACTTAGGACTTAAGTTTGCATTTGAAACAGCTCCAGACCCAATGAGTGATGTTGGTATACCAGGAGCACAAAACTTCATACTTGAGCAAATGCCAGCATGGGTAGACAAGTATGGTAAGGACACAGCTTTCTTTGCTACAAATGATGCACAAACAGAACCATTATTAAAAAGAGTAGCAGAATTAGGAGCAATATTTGTTGAGCCAGACCTACCTTCTCCAATAATGGGTTATCCAGGAGCTTTCGGCATTGACTTAAAAGAAGAAGCTGGAGACTGGGAAGCTATCCTTAATAAGGTTGAAGAAGCAGTAGTTGATGCAGGCGGTAGTGGAAGAATGGGAACTTGGGCTTACTCATATGGCTATACAGCAACACAAGCCTTAGTAGAGTATGGAAAACAAGTAGCAGAAGGGACAATGGAAAAAGATAATTTAGCAGATGTTTTAGCGGCATTTGAAATGTATACACCAGGTGCAGCGTGGAATGGATCATTACTATATGATAGGGTATTAAATGAAGAAATTCCTAACCACGTTATGGTCTACCAAGACACTTATGTATTTGGTTCAGGTTATATAGGAAATAGTGATGAAGTAGTACCAGAAAAATACAAGGATATAAAATAATCTAATAAAGTGGAACGGTCATATGACCGTTCCATATGCATTATTAAAAAGACGGAAAAATGCTTATTAAGAGGTGAATCCATGGCAACAAATGATACATTACTTCGTTTAGAAGGAGTAGGAAAGAGCTATAATGAAAATGTTGTTTTAAAAGATATTAATTTTTCCCTAGATAAGGGACAAATCTTAGGCCTTGTAGGGGAAAATGGAGCTGGGAAATCTACATTAATGAATATATTATTTGGAATGAATGTTATTGTACAAACAGGAGGCTACGAGGGAGATATTTATTTTGATGGTAAAAAGATTGATTTTAAGAACCCTGTAGATGCCTTAAATGCTGGAATAGGTATGGTACACCAAGAATTTTCACTTATACCAGGTTTTACAGTGGCGGAAAATATTTTATTAAATATGGAAGATACTAAGTCAAGTATCATATCAAGGGTATTTGGCAAAAAATTAGAGACTATAGATCAAGAAGCAATTAAGAAAAATGCAAAAGATGCAATTGACCTTTTAGGGGTTTCCCTAGATACTGAAACCCTAGTATCAGAAATACCAGTAGGCTATAAGCAATTTATAGAAATTGCTAGAGAAATTAAGAGGGACCAAGTTAAGCTTATTATTCTAGATGAGCCAACTGCTGTTCTTACTGAAACTGAAGCGGATATTTTACTGCAGTCAATGAAAAGGTTAGCCAACTTAGGTGTATCCATAATCTTTATATCTCACAGGTTGCGTGAAATAACCATGGCTTGTGATAAGATGGTAGTCCTTCGAGATGGAAATGTAGTTGTAGAAGTTCCAACTGAAGGTGTAGATATTAGGCAAATTGCAAACTGGATGGTTGGTAGGGATATAGATAATGACAAAATAGAAAAGCACAAGACAGATGATATGGACAAGGATGATATTATTTTTGAAACTAAAAACCTTTGGGTCGACATGCCAGGGGAGGCAATAAGAAATGTTTCCTTAAAGGTAAGAAAAGGAGAAATCCTTGGTATTGGAGGACTTGCAGGTCAAGGTAAGCTGGGTTTCCCAAATGGAGTTATGGGTCTATTCTTCTCAGGAGGGGAAGCTTTCTTTGAAAACAAACCCCTACCCTTAAATAATACCTTAGAAGCATTGAAAAGGGGTATTGCCTTTGTTTCTGAAGATAGAAGGGGAGTAGGACTTTTATTAGATGAGCCTATTGATTGGAACATAGCCTTTAATGCCATGCAAGTTCAAGATAGGTTTTTAAAGACATTTTTGGGCTTTATTAAATTTAGAGATGATAAATCTATGAGAAATGTTGCCAATGAATATATAGACCAATTAGAAATTAAGTGTACCAGCGAGAAGCAATTGGTTAGAAATCTTTCAGGTGGCAACCAGCAAAAGGTATGTTTAGCAAAAGCCTTTGCCATGGATCCTAAATTGTTATTTGTATCTGAACCAACAAGAGGAATAGATGTAGGTGCTAAACAATTAGTGCTAGACTCCTTAAGAAAATACAACCAAGAAAATGGGACAACAATAGTTGTTATATCATCTGAACTTGAAGAGTTAAGGTCAATTAGCGATAGGATAGCAATTATTACTGAAGGTGAAATATTTGGAATACTACCACCTGAAACAGATATTACAGAATTTGGTTTATTAATGTCAGGTGAATATAAGATTAACGAAGAAGGTGAAAAAGTATGGTTGCGATAAATAGGTTTATAAAGGACTTTGGGGTAGCAAGGATTATTATAGCCATATTTTTATTAACTTTATTTATAGTAGCACCCTTATTCGGAGTCAGGGTAGACCAGTCAGTAAATGATGTTTTAGTCCGTTTTGGGATGAACTCTGTTATGGTACTTTCTATGGTTCCTATGATACAATCCGGATGTGGACTTAACTTTGGATTACCAGTAGGCTTAATAGCAGGTATGCTTGGTGCAGTAATAAGTTTAGAAGTTGGGGCTGTAGGTTTTACAGGTATAGCAATAGCCTTTATAGTGGGGATATTCTTTGCTGCCATATTTGGTTTTTTATATGGAGTCCTTTTAAATAGGGTTAAGGGCGATGAAATGATTATTGCAACCTATGTTGGATTTTCTTTTGTTTTTTTAATGAATATTATGTGGTTGGTCTTACCCTTTAAAAGTCCAGCATCAGTTCAAGGATTTAAGGGAGAGGGCTTAAGGACTACAATAAGCTTAGACAACTTTTGGATTCATCAATTAAATGATTTCTTAAAGATAGAAATTAATGAATATTGGACTATACCAACGGGAATGATTTTATTTTTTATAGTTATGGCTACCATGGTTTGGTTATTTTTTAAGACAAAAATGGGTACTGCTATAACTGCAGTAGGATCTAACCCTGACTATGCAAGGGCGGCAGGAATTTCCATCAACAAAATGAGAATTGTATCAGTAATGCTTTCCACAATGTTAGCAGCTATTGGGATGATTGTATACGAACAATCATATGGTTTTATAGGTATGTATAATTCACCCCTAGCCTTTGCTTTTCCTTCTGTTGCAGCAGTACTACTTGGAGGGGCTTCGGTAAATAAGGCCACTATCTTAAATGTAGTTATAGGAACATTTTTATTCCAAGGTATCTTAACTATGACACCAAGTGTAATAAACAGTGCAATCAACATAGATGTATCAGAAATTATTAGAATTATAGTTTCAAATGGTATGATAGTATACGCTCTAACAAGAGGAAAGAAAGGGGGAGAATAATGAAAGATAGAAATAGATACCGCAAACTGCTTACAAGTAGCGTTGTGCCTATAATGTTTATAGTAATTAGCCTTATTGCTATTCCACTTTCTAGGTTTACTGGAGTTTACTTGATAGATCAAATTATAACTAGGCTAGTTAGGAACTCATTTCTTGTTTTAGCATTATTACTTCCAATAATGGCAGGTATGGGGATTAACTTTGGTATGGTCCTTGGAGCCATGGCAGGCCAAATTGGCTTGATATTTATAACAGATTGGGGTGTAGGAGGAGCACCAGGACTCTTATTAGCAGCCTTACTTGCTACCCCTATAGCAGTTTTATTGGGTTACTTTGCAGGAGGAGTTTTAAATAGGGCAAAGGGTCGAGAAATGATAACATCCATGATGCTAAGTTTCTTTGTAGCTGGTATATACCAATTCTTCCTCTTATATATGTGCGGAAATATTATACCCTTTAAAAATCCAAGGATGCTCCTTTCAAGAGGGTATGGGGTAAGAAATGCAATTGACCTACCTGTAGCCAAGGGTTTTGATAACCTAATAATGCTTAACTTTGGTGGGATAGGAATTCCTCTAGGAACATTTTTAATAATAGGCCTATTGTGTATCTTTACTATATGGTTTAAAAAGACCAAGCTAGGACAAGACATGAGGGCGGTAGGACAAGATATGCATGTTTCAAATTCAGCTGGTATAGCAGTAGATAAAACTAGAATTCAATCAATAATAATATCAACAGTTCTAGCAAGTTATGGCCAGATAATTTACCTACAGAACATTGGTACCTTGAATACCTACAATGGTGCAGACCAAGCAGCCTTATTTGCAGCAGCCTCCCTCCTAGTAGGTGGTGCTACAGTTGCAAGGGCAACTATACCAAATGCCCTTATTGGTACTGTCTTGTTTCATTTAATGTTTCTAGTTATGCCTGTAGCAGGTAAGTATTTAACAGGGCAAGCTATGATTGGCGAATACTTCCGTATGTTCTTCTCCTATGGAGTAGTAACCTTAGCTTTAATACTCCATTCATGGAAAAAACAAAAAGACAAGGAAATGGACCGAGCTAGCTTGCGGCTAGACTTGCGTAAGGATATAAATTAATTTAAGATAAAAGTAAAATAAAACTGATGAACATAAGAGTTATACTTATAAGTTCATCAGTTTTATTTAAAAACCTATATAATTTAAGAATAAGGGGTAAAAGTAAAAGGACTACTGCTTACAAGTAAGGTAATAAAAAAAACTTATTTTTTAAATTTAAGGAGTGATTAAATGCTAGAAACAAAAAGACTAGAAATTATTGAAGCTACAGATGATTATATCGATAAGATTATAGAAATGGAAACCCATCCAGAAAATAGGGACTTTATATGGATTGGAACCTATGAAGAACACCAATCAGAAATAAAAGATGAAAATCACATATTGTGGATATTTAAGGCCAAAGAAGATGGTAAGACAATAGGCTATGCCCTAGCAAGACTAGATTGGGAATCAGAAATATTTGTACTTAGAAGAATAGTAGTCACCAACAAGGGCCATGGTTATGGGGAAGAAGCAATTCGGAGAATAGTAAAATATGCCTTTGAAGAATTTAAAGCCAACAGGTTTTGGTTAGATACCTACCCAGATAATAAGGTGGGGATAAATTTATATGAAAAAATAGGCCTTAAAAAAGAAGGGGTTCTAAGACATAACTATAAATCCCAAAGAGGTTATGAAGACCAAATTATTTACTCCATGCTTAAAAGTGAATACTTCGATAATTAAATATAGACAAGGATAAAGAGCTAGTTTAAACTAGCCCTTTATTTTAATAAGCACTCCACCCTCCATCTGCAACGATGGAAGCTCCATTTATATAACTGGATTCATCAGATGCTAAGAAAAGTGCAATATTTGCAATTTCTTCAGGAGACCCACTTCTTGGATTATTTGAAGTACCCTTTGACATCCTGCCCATGCCAAACTCATTTGGCTTAATATTTTTTGTTATATCAGTATCAACCCCGCCTGGATGTATGGAGTTACATCTAATTCCACTAGTTGCATACATATAAGCAGTATTTTTTGTCAGACCTGTAAGGCCAAATTTTGATGCTGCATAAGTAGCCCCAGATCTACCACCATATAAGCCAGCAAGTGAAGATGTGTTTATTATATTGCCTTTTTCTTGTTTAAGCATTATTGGAATTACTTTTCTAATTACCTTCATAGGAGCGGTTAAATTAACAGATATGACCTTTTCCCATAGCTCATCACTTACATCTGCAATTGCTTCAAAATTATCCATAACACCAGCGTTATTTACAAGGACATCTATCCTTCCAAACTTATTTATTGCAAAATCAACCATATTATCAATATCTTCTTGTATTGAAACATCACCTTCAAAGGCTACTATTTCGCCAGTGTACTCTTTTGCTTGTTCAGCTATTTCTTTTAGCTTATCTTCCCTTCTAGCAACCCCTATAACCTTTGCACCTTCCTTTGCAAATAAAATTGCCATAGCTTTACCAATACCAGAACTTGCCCCTGTTAAAAGAACAACTTTACCATCTAATCTCATACTCAAACCCCCTAATTTAATATTATTATCTGTAATTCTTTTATATCCTATTACAAGATTTTAAAACAAGTATAAATACTTCACCACATTAAATAGTACTATAAAATTTTCTTAAACAAAGATTAATGACTTTAGCCTCTAAAGTGTGATAAAGTATATAAGGGTAGGTTAATAAAGACCCAGTAAGTTTTTTAATACTTAAAACTAGACTTTTATTACATTTAAGTGTAAAATAAGGATATTATGGTGACTTTAGGAGGGTAATACATTGCTTATAGAAAAGCTAGAAACTGAAGACATATACGAAATTATTAAAGATAGAATAATACATCTTAAATACAAGCCAGGTCAAGTCTTAAACGAGGTTGATGTAGCAAACGAATTTGAAATTAGCAGGACTCCTATAAGGAGAGTATTTCAAATGCTACAAAACGATAAGTTAATCAATATTGTACCAAGGTATGGTGCCCAAGTAACCCCAGTTGATTTTAAGGAAATGAAGTCAATTTTTGAGATCACAAGGGAATTAGACCCCTTTGCGGCAAAACTTGCAACAGAAAGGATAACACCAGACCAAATAAAAGAACTTGAAGAAATAATGGCTAGGATGCATACGTATAATATAAAAGAAGACTACCAAGAGGCTATAAATGATGATGAAAGGTTTCATAGGATAATATACTTAAGTTGTGGGAACCCATGGTTAAGTGATATTTTAACATCCCTCCACTACCACACTGAAAGGTTATGGCATTATGTTGAACAACACTTTGATAGCATGGATTTATTTACAGAATCCTTGGGCAAGCTATTAGATGCAATAAAAGAAAAAGATTATGAAAAGGCAGAGATTCACGCACGGGAACATGTTGATGAATTTGTCCTAAAAATAAAAAGCGAATTGTTATAAATCCGATTAGACTAAAAAATCTAATCGGATTTTTTATTTATTAAATTTTCTAAATATTTATAAAAAACTA
>CAZSLV010000085.1:0-8188 GCA_964607545.1 uncultured Gudongella sp.
TCTTTTCCTTAGATTCTAGTAAGTCTTGAATCTTATGGCTCATATTTACCCTCCTTGATTAGTCTCTTTCGCTAATTTCAATTAAGACCCCAGATGTTGACTTGGGGTGTAAAAAAGCTATCCTAGCCCCTCCCGCTCCATATCTAGGTTCCTTATCTATTAATCTGATGCCTTTTTCTTCTAATTCTTTAATTTTTGCTTCAATATCATCAACCTTAAAAGCTATGTGTTGGATTCCTTCACCTTTTTTTTCAATAAATTTAGCGATAGGTCCATCTTCTGTTGTAGATTCTAAAAGTTCAACTTCCGAATCTCCAACTGGTAAAAAAGCCACTCTAACACTTTGGTCTTCTACAACTTCTTTAGAAGTACACTTAATACCTAGGACATCTTCATAAAATTTTAGGGTTTCATCAAGGTTTTTAACTGCTATGCCTATATGGTCAATTTTTGTAATTTTAGTATCCATTGTATCCTCCTTTTAAGTATTTCTTATTAAGGAAATTATCTTTTCTTTTGCTGTGTAAGGATCTTCTTTCCTTAGGGCAACTTCTTGTGAAAGTGCATCTAAAAGATCGTCTTCCTTTGCCCTGTCCATTATCATCTTTAATAATTCTTCTTCAACTAATTGAACTATCTCTACCCTTAAATTTCTTCTTCTTATTTCATGTAACTCTCCCGTATCTATTAGGTATTTTTTATGTAGCTCTAACTTTTCTAAAAGGGAGTCTATGGAGTCGTTTTTAAGGGCTGAAACCTGTTGGACAGGTGGCCTGTAATTTGTTTTTTCATTTAAATCTAAGTTCATTTCTATTTCTATTTGTGTTTTATCTGCTCCATCTAGGTCAGACTTATTGATTGCAAAAACATCAGCAATTTCCATAATTCCTGCCTTTATGGCTTGAATATCATCTCCCATATTTGGAATCATTACCATTAAAACTGTATCAGCCATTTTTACTATGTCAATTTCAGATTGTCCAACTCCTACAGTTTCAATAAATATATAGTCGCAACCATATAAATCTAATACTTTTACTGCCCCCCAAGTGGCTTTTGACATCCCACCTAAGAAGCCCCTGGTCCCCATACTCCTTATAAAGACATCCTTATCAAGGGCTAGGTCATTCATCCTAATTCTATCGCCTAAGATGGCCCCTCCAGAAAAGGGACTTGTTGGGTCTATTGCAATTATCCCTATTTTCTTGCCCTTTTTTCTTAAGGCCTTGGTCAGCCTATCAGTTAAGGTAGACTTACCACTTCCAGGTGACCCAGTTATTCCTATAACATAAGCGTTACCAGTTTTGTGAAATAACTTTTTTATTATATCTATGGCTTTTTCATCGTTATTCTCAAGCATAGAAATAAGGCGTGCACAGGCTCTTTTATCTCCTTCAAGTAGCCTATTTTCTATATCCAAATCTAACACCACCTATTTTCTTATTATATTAGTCTGTATAAATTCAATAACTTCACTAGTTGGGGTTCCAGGTGTAAATATTGCCTTTAAACCACCCTCTAGGAGGCTAGGTATATCTTCTTCTGGGATAACTCCTCCCCCAAGTATTAATACATCATCTACTCCCTCTTCTTTTAAAAGCCTTACGACTTTTGGAAATAGGTGGTTATGAGCACCAGATAATATAGACATGGCTACTACATCTACATCCTCTTGGATGGCTGCTGCAACAATTTGCTCAGGCGTTTGTCTAAGGCCTGTATAAATTACCTCCATACCTGCATCTCTTAAAGATCTTGCTATTACCTTAGCTCCCCTGTCATGTCCATCTAATCCAGGTTTTGCGACCAGTACTCTAATAGGTCTGTCCATTTGCTTTCCTCCTTATATCTATCTTATAAAATAACAGTTTGTTCGTATTCTCCAAATACTTGCCTTAATTCATCACAAATTTCGCCAAGACTTGCGTATTCTTTAACTGCATCTATTATATATGGCATTAAATTTTCATCTGTCTTTGCTTTTTCTCTTAAATTATCTAAAGCCTTCGTAACTGCTGCATTATCTCTAGTTTCTCTTAGCTTTTGCAATTTCTTTCTTTGAAGTATCTCAACATGTGGGTCAACCCTTAGGAGTTCTTTTCTTTCAGTTTCCTTAACTTGGAACTTATTTACTCCAACAACTACCTTTTCTAGGGATTCTACCTGCATTTGGTATTTATAAGCTGAATTTTGAATTTCTTTTTGTATAAAGCCTTTTTCAATAGCCTTTGTTGCCCCACCAAGGTTGTCAATTTTTTCTATATAATCCATGGCCTCAGCTTCTATAGAATTAGTTAAGCTTTCCACATAATATGAACCTGCAAGTGGGTCTATGGTTTCAGTAACACCTGATTCATGGGCTACTATCTGCTGGGTCCTTAAGGCAATCTTAACAGAATCTTCTGTTGGAAGGGCTAGGGCCTCATCCCTTGAGTTAGTGTGTAGGGATTGGGTACCTCCAAGTACTGCTGCTAGGGTTTGGACTGCAACCCTTACTATGTTGTTATCTGGTTGCTGGGCAGTTAAGGTTGACCCTGCAGTTTGAGTATGGAACTTTAGCTGCATGGACTTAGGTTTTTTTGCCCCAAATCTTTCCTTCATAATCTTGGCCCAAAGTCTCCTAGCTGCCCTATACTTTGCTACTTCTTCTAATAGGTCATTGTGGGCATTAAAGAAAAATGAAAGTCTAGGCCCAAAGTCATCAACATCAAGGCCTGCCTTTATAGCTGCTTCAACATAAGCAATTCCATCTGCTAGGGTAAAGGCGACTTCTTGGGCTGCTGTTGAACCTGCTTCTCTTATATGGTAGCCACTTATACTAATGGTATTCCATTGTGGGACTTCCTTTGAGCAGTATTCAAATATATTTGTTATTAACCTCATGGACTCTTCTGGTGGGAATATGTAGGTTCCCCTTGCTATATATTCTTTTAGGATATCATTTTGTATAGTTCCCCTAAGCTTACTAGCTTCTACACCTTGTTTTTCTGCTACTGCTATATACATAGCTAAAAGCACACTAGCAGGTGCATTTATTGTCATTGAAGTAGACACCTTATCAAGTGGTATCCCATCAAATAAAGTTTCCATATCCTTTAGGGAGTCAATCGCAACTCCAACTTTTCCAACTTCTCCTTCTGATAAGGAATGATCAGAATCATAACCAATTTGTGTAGGTAGGTCAAAGGCAACACTAAGACCTGTTTGTCCTTGGTCTAGTAGGTACTTGTATCTTTTGTTAGACTCTTCTGCTGTAGCAAAACCAGCATATTGCCTCATTGTCCAGAATCTGCCTCGATACATGGTTGGCTGAACTCCTCTTGTATAGGGATATTCTCCTGGAAATCCTAGGTCTTTTTCATAATCCATATTTTCAACTTCTAGGGGAGTATAAAGCCTTTTAACTTCCTTGTCGGAACCTGTGGAAAAGACCTTCTTCCTTTCAGGGAATTTATCTAGCAGTTTTTCGACCTTGTTTTCTTCCCACTCTGTAAAAGCTGAGTTTAAATGGTCAATGTTCTTCTTATCGGACATTTTTTTACCTCCTTGTATTGGTTCTTTCTATACCTCTATTATAGTCAAATTATAGTAGGTAATGCAAGTTATAATTCAAAATATTTTGATAATGATTTTAAAGTTGCATAATTACTTTTTTAACAATCAAAAAGCAGCCCCACTTACTGGGGACTGCTCTATGCTTCTTGGAATAGGGCTTCAAATTCCCTAGCATCTAGGGTTTCTTTTTCAAGCAGAGCTTCTGCTATCCTATTTAAAGCTTCCATATTTGATTTTATTAATGATTCAGCCTTATGGTAGGCAGTATCAATTATTTTTCTCATTTCCTTATCTATAGCCGCAGCTACATCTTCACTATAATTTCTAGACCTATTTAAGTCTCGTCCTACAAATACTTCTTCTTCGTCAGTACCATAGGTCATAGGCCCAAGCATTTCACTCATACCATAATGAGTTACCATAGACCTTGCAATTTTTGTTGCTCTTTCTATATCGTTTTGGGCTCCTGTAGAAATATCTTCTAAAACAAGGGCTTCTGTAACCCTACCTCCTAAGAGAATGATTAACTTATCTTCTAGTTGTTTCTTTGTTAGGTAGTTCCTATCTTCATCAGGTATATAGGCTGTAAAACCACCAGCCATCCCTCTTGGTATTATAGTTACCATATGGACAGGGTCAGCCCCTGGAATTAATCTGGCAGTAAGTGCATGGCCAGCTTCATGGAAGGCTGTAAGCTTTCTTTCGTGAGGGCTAACTACTTTACTTTTCTTTTCTGGCCCAGCTTGAACTTTTATAGATGCTTCTTCTATAAGGTGCATAGGTATCTTCTTAAGATTAAACCTAGCTGTTAAAAGGGCTGCTTCATTTACAAGGTTTTCAAGGTCAGCTGGGGTAAAGCCAGGTGTCCTCTTTGCCACAACTTGTAAATCCACATCATCTTCTAGGGGCTTATTTCTTGTATGCACCCCAAGTATAGCCTCCCTACCCCTAACATCTGGTAGTCCTACATATATAGTCCTGTCAAACCTGCCTGGCCTTAAAAGGGCTGGGTCAAGTATATCTGCCCTGTTAGTTGCTGCCATTACAATAATTCCCTCATTCTTTGCAAATCCATCCATTTCAACTAAGAGCTGATTTAAGGTTTGTTCTCTCTCATCATGTCCTCCACCAAGACCTGCCCCTCTTCTTCTTCCTACTGCATCTATCTCATCAATAAATACTATACATGGTGAATTCTTTTTTGCTTGTTCAAATAAGTCCCTTACCCTACTTGCTCCAACCCCTACAAACATTTCAACAAAGTCAGATCCTGATATGGTGAAAAAGGGTACGCCAGCTTCTCCAGCAACTGCCTTACTAAGGTAAGTTTTACCAGTACCTGGAGGACCAACCATAAGGACCCCTGTAGGAATCCTCGCTCCTAGTTCTATATATTTTTTCGGAGCGCTTAAGAAGTCTACTATCTCTTGAAGCTCTTCTTTTTCTTCTTCTAAGCCTGCAACCTCATCAAATGATACAAGTTTTCCCTCTTCTAATTTAACAAGTTTGGCCTTAGACTTACCAAATTGCATAACTTTTCCGCCGCTTCCCCCACCTTGGGATTGCTGCATAAAGACAAACCAAAATACTGCAAAGACTACAAGAATCATTATTGTTGGCAGTATCTCTATATACCAGGGTGTTTTTGGAATTTGTTCGGCATTGTAAATTATTTGTCCTGCATCAACCATATCTTTTACATAATCATGGTAGAAGGTAACCCTTACCTCTTCAGGTAATATGGCGGAAAACTGTTTGCCATCTACTAATTCACCTTCGACAGTGTTGCCTATAGAAGTTATTCTAGATATTTCTCCATCATTTAAATTTGAAACCAATTGAGTAAAGTCAAGTTCCGTTACAGGCTCAACTTGGGTTCCAAACATCCTAACACTAAACATTATCATTAAGACTATTAGTAAATATATACTAATCCCCTTGAAAAATCTTTTCAATCCTAGTCCTCCTTTCTTACCTTTTTTAAGGTAATATTAAATGATTATAACATAGTAATTACATCAAATCAATTTTATCCTATTCATAAACTTCCTTTTTTAAGGCCCCTACGAAGGGGTAGTTTCTAAATTGTTCATTATAGTCTAATCCATAGCCAACAACAAACTCATCTGGAATCTCAAAACCTAAAAAATCTATGAATACTCCAACAGTCCTTCTGTCTACCTTATCTAAAAGGGTGCAAACTTTTACAGACTTAGCCCCTCTCTTTTCTAAAATCTCCTTAAGGTAGTTTAGGGTAAGGCCTGTGTCAATTATATCCTCTACTATTAATACATCTTTTCCCTCAACACTATAATCAAGGTCTTTTAAGATTCTTACTTCTCCTGTAGAAACGCTAGACTTTCCATAGCTTGAAACTGCCATAAAGTCAATCATTACAGGAAAGTCTATATTCTTAACTAGGTCAGCCAAGAAAATTACTGCTCCTTTAAGTATCCCAACTACTAACAAGTCTTTACCTTGGTATTCTTTTGTTATTTGGGCTCCAAGTTCCTTAACTCTTTTTTGTATTGCTTCTTCGCTAACAATAATCTCTTTTATTGGATTCTTCAAATCTTCCCTCCACACTTAGTAGCCTATATTTTTTATATTTATTTTAAGGGCCTTTCTAGTATCTTGAGTGATTTTATACTTATCACTTAATCCATACCCTATTACCCATATAATTCCACTTTTATCACAAAGAATTGGAGTTGTATCTCTCTTATCTTGTGGGATTTTTTTATCTATCATATAATCTTTAAGTTTTTTACTTCCATCCATACCAAGAGGTGAAAAAACATCCCCCTTTTGTCTAGGTCTAATAAATAAGGGTTCCTCTAACTTATCAAAGTCTATATATTTATTATATGGATTCTTAACTTCAATTTTATCATTTGGGATTAAATCTAACGATATTATTATACCCCAATCTTCTAAAATATTGTCTCCTAGTTTTAAATTAACAAGGCCAAGGTCGTTTTTTTCATCTTGTCCTAGTTCAATTATATAATCATTATAGGATATCCTAGCCCTAAGACCCCTTCCTATATCAATTCTCTTTCCAGTCTTTGCCTTTTCAAATAATTTAAGGGACTCTTCAATGTGGACTTCCTCTACTCCCTGTAGGTTTCCTAAAAGGGTCTCAATAGCCTTTCTAATAAGTCTCTTTCTAATTGCCTGTGTTTCTAGATTAAAAAGACCACCCTTAAAGATTATACTATTATTTGTAGTTTTTTTCACTAATAAATTGTACTTTTCCTTAGTTATTTCTTCTATAATTTCAACTTCACCACTTGCTATAGAGCTAAGCCTATAGAGGGTATCTATTATATTTGGATTAAAATTTTCTTTAATATAGGGTATTAACTCAAGCCTTATCTTATTTCTTGTATAAGTAGTTTCTAAGTTAGTATGGTCAATTACATAAGGAATATTTTCTCTTTCAATGTAAGCTTCAATTTCTTCTCTAGATATGTTTAGGATGGGCCTTATAATATCACCTTGTTCAAAGTCCATAGCCCTAAGGCCATCTAGGCCTGTCCCCCTTAAAAATCTATGAATAAGAGTTTCCGCTTGGTCGTTTTTGTTGTGGGCAACACTAATCTTACCGCCTCCAAAGTCTAGAAGGACCCTTCTAAAAAAACCATACCTTAAGATTCTTCCTGCTTCTTCAGAAGATATGCCTAATTCCTTACCAGAGGCTACCATGTCGACATTTGTGGTAAAAAAAGGGATATTGTATTCCTTTGCTATATCTCTTACAAATTCTTGGTCTCGTTTTGCATACTGACCCCTAACCCCATGGTTAACATGGGCTATAAGCAAGTTAAAGTTTAAAGTATCTCTTAAGTTAATTAAACAATTTAACATGGCCATGGAATCTGGACCACCAGAAATAGCTCCTAAAATTGTATCCTTAGGATTAATTAACTTATTAGAAATAACATTGTCTTTAAAAGTAGCTTCCATGATACCACCCACTACAGAGTTGATTTTAAAGTAATAAAATAATAATAAAAAAGGCTTCAAATAATAAATATAGGAAGCCTTTTATGAAACTTAATTTGAGAAAGTTCACAAATTTAAAAATAATAAAAAGTAAACTCTCCTATTCGTTATAAAAAACCGGAGTACTCCGGTTTAGTCATTTGTGTTAGTTTTTTTGCTTCTCATTCCATAGCTTTTTCTATTATCTCTAGTTTTCATTTGATCTAGCTTGTCATTGCTGTCCTTTAAAAATCCACTTAGCATATCATCAAATGACATACCCTTGCTTTTGTCTTCTTGCTTAGTCCAATCAATTTCTATTGGTTTGCTGGTCTTAGGCTTTGCTTGTCTTACAGATAAACTAATTTTGCCATCCGCAGATATGGACAATACCTTCACTTTTATTTTTTGGTCCTTCTTTAAGTAATCTGAAACCTTTTCTACATAGTCGTGGGATACCTCTGATATGTGAACTAAACCACTCTTTCCTTCTGGTAGCTGTACAAATGCACCAAAGTTAGTAATTCCTGTTACTGTACCCTCAACTATTTCTCCAACTGATACTGGCATAGACAAATTAATCCTCCTTAAAAATTTTGATATAAACAAAGTCTAAGACTCTTTTATAAGAGTAAACTATTAATGT
>CAZSLV010000086.1:0-8162 GCA_964607545.1 uncultured Gudongella sp.
AAGATTCCTCGCAGGCTCGGAATGACAAGAACAAAGATTCCTCGCTACACTCTGAATGACAACACAGTATTGTCATCCAGAGCACCCCAGTCCTCCTGTCATTTAAGATCTGAAACGGCGACGAAGAATCTCCCCTAAAGAAACATAACTATTGTTTTAGTTTAGGATAAAGTGGTAAGTATATAGTACAAATACAGTTGACCTCGTTATACTTTTACTGGAGTAATTTTATTTTAAGGAGGGTGCATATGGAAAAGTTTAAATTGGATGATTTAAAGGACCTTGCTGGCGTAAATGAAGATAACTTAATTTCCATCTACCTGCCTACCTTTAAGAAGGGGTATGAAGTAAATCAAAGTAGGATACACCTTAAAAACCTTCTTAAAGAAGCAGAAGAAAAACTAGTTAATAAGGGCATGAATAAGAGGGATGCGGATAATTTTATTGAACCTGGACTAAAGCTCTTGGATGAGACCCTATTTTGGCAAAATCAAGATAAGTCTTTAGCCTTGTTTATTTCAGAAAAAGATTATAAGTACTACAAGCTCCCAATAGATGTTGAACCTGCAGTGGTTAATGCAAATGTTTATTACCTTAGACCTCTTTTACAACTAGTAACATCCTACAGGGATTTTAACATCTTAACCCTAAGTCAAGATGAAATTAAATTATATAAGTGCAACCAATATAATATAGAGGAAATTTCAGTACCTGAAATTGATGAACTTGTAGAAGATTACATCCCTATTGTGGAACTTAATAGGGAGTCAAACTCACCAAAGGGGGCAGCTTCATCTGGAGTGGGTCCTGGTATGCATGGCTACAATGAAATAAGTGATGTTGAAAGAAATGATATTATAAAGCACTTAAAAAATATAGACAAGGAAGTAACTAGGGTCTTAAGGGATGAGAAAAACCCTTTGATTATATACTCTGTTGATTACATTTACCCAATATATAGGGACCTTTCTAGCTATAATAATATCTTAGATGACTTTATCAAGGGGAGCCCACTTGGGGTTAATAAGACAGATATACATGCAAAGGCAGTGGAAATTTTTAATAAGGAAATAGATGAAAATTATAAAAAGGAAATAGAAAGATATGAAAGGGTGAAAAATTCAAGCAGGGATCTAAGCCTAAGTCATATTGAAGACCTTGTAAAAGAAGCCTACAAGGGGTCTATGGGAACCTTGTTTTTATCGCAAGAAGCAGTTGAGTGGGGTAAGTTTGATAAGGATAACTTTACTATTGAAATAATGGATAAGGAAGCAGATGGGGCTATAGAACTACTAGATTATGCTGGTATGAAAACTTTAGAAAATGGTGGCAAGGTCCATGTTGCCACTTGGGATGAATTGCCAGAAAAAAGCCCAAGTGCTGGTATACTAAGATATTAAGTTTTAAAAATAAGGTGCGGTAGCTAATCGCACCTTTATTATGTTAATGGTGCCTATTAACTTTGGTATAATAAAAATATATGGACTTTATAAAAGGAGATGGTAATGTATGAAAAATTTAGTTAGCATAGATTGGCTTAAGAGGAAGATGAGGGGAGGAGACCTTGCCCTATTTGATGTAAGATATAAATTAGGGGATGAAGAATATGGAAGGGGTGAATATGATAAGGGTCATATACCTGGGGCCATATTTATAGAAATGGAAGACCTACTAACAGGAAAAGTTATGGACCACGGGGGCAGGCACCCCCTACCCGATATGGAAGTATTTAGAAGGGCCATAAATGAATTGGGAGTAGATGATAAGGTAGATGTTGTAGTTTATGATGATGGTGAAATTGCCATGGCAGGCAGGCTATGGTTTATGCTTAGGTATTTAGGAAAAGAAAATGTATATATCCTAGATGGAGGCATAAAGGAATGGTCAAGTATGGGTAATGAACTAGAATTACAAGTAGTCCAAGCAATTTCTAGGGGGGCCCTTAGTGCAAATTACAAGGATGACCTTGTAGCTAGCGTAGAAGATGTTAAAAATGCTATAAATAACCCTAAAGTAGCAATTATTGATTCAAGAACTCCTGATAGGTATAGGGGAGAAATAGAACCAATAGACAGGGTTCCTGGCCATATACCAAATGCCCTAAACTACCCATGGCCAGACCTAGCTGAAAGAGAAGAAAAATGGACTAAGGAAGAATTACAAGACTACTACAAGGACCTGATTAAATTTGATGACCTTATAGTCCACTGTGGGTCTGGGATTACAGGGACTGTAAATTTGCTCTTCCTTGAAGAAGCAGGCCTAAAAGCAAGGCTTTACAATGGGGGCTATAGTGATTGGATCTCCTATCCTGAAAATGAAATAGTAAGGGAAGTATAAGTTATCAGATTCTTCAAATGATTCTTTACTTATATGGTTAAATGGGGTATCATATAGGTATGTACAAACGGTTGCACAAATAAGAGTATTAAAGGTAGGTTAAAGTATGAAAAAAAGACAAAGTGGGATACTACTCCCTATATCAGGACTACCAGGTAAGTATGGTATTGGCGACTTTGGAAGGGCAGCCTATGATTTTGTGGATTTCCTAGAAAAATCTAAACAAAAAAATTGGCAAATACTCCCCCTAGGAGTAACCTCCTATGGCGATTCCCCCTACCAATGTATATCATCCTATGCTGGAAACCCTTATTTTATAGACTTAGATGACCTAATTAAAGATGGGTATTTAAGTAAGGAGACTATAGATAAATTTGACCTAGGGGATAATCCAAATAAAATAGACTATGCAAAACTTTATATAAATAAATACAAGCTCTTAGAAATAGCCTATGAAAATGCTAAAGAAGACTTAAAAGAAGACCTAGAAGTTTTCTACATTGCCCATGAATATTGGCTTAGGGAATTTGCCTTGTTTATGGCTATAAAAAAAGCCCACAAGGATAGGCCGTGGCAAGAATGGGACCCTATCTATAAGGACTATAATAACAAGGAAGTAAGAGACTTTGAAAGAGATAATAAAGACAGTATTTACTTTTTCGTCTTTACACAATTTTATTTTATAAAGCAGTGGGATAAGTTAAAAGCATATGCAAATAAGAAAGACATTAAAATAATTGGAGACCTACCCATCTATGTAGCAAGTGATTCTTCCGATGTGTGGGCCCAGCCAAGTTTATTTAAGCTTGATAAAAACTTTTACCCTATAAGTGTAGCAGGGGTCCCAAATGATGATTTTTCACCTAAGGGACAACTTTGGGGTAATCCAATTTATGATTGGGAAGCTATTAAAGAAGATGATTATAGGTTTTGGGTAAATAGGATAAGGTATTCCTTTTACCTATATGATACCCTAAGGATAGATCATTTTAGGGGATTTGAAGCATATTGGGAAATTCCCTTTGAATCCTTAACAGCAACCAAGGGTAGGTGGGTGAAGGGTCCAGATATTGACTTATTTAACAAGATTAGGGAAGAACTAGGGGACCTAGATATTATAGCAGAGGACCTTGGCTTTCAAACTCAAGCAGTCCTAGACCTAATAGAAAATACTGGATTTCCAGGCATGAAGATCCTGCAATTTGCCTTTGACCCCCTAGGAGATAGTGACAATTTACCCCACAACTACATTAACAACCTAGTAGTTTACACAGGGACCCATGACAACCAAACTATAAGGGCTTGGTATGAAACAGTCCCTGAATTAGAAAAACAATTCCTTCATGACTATCTTAAATTTGAGCCAGAAGATGCAAATTGGGCCCTTATTAGGGCAATATGGTCTTCAGTAGCTTATTTATCTATAGCCCAACTTCAGGATTTTTTAAATCTATCTAGTCAGGCTAGGATGAACACACCAGCAACCCTAGGTGGCAACTGGGTATGGAGGTATAAAAAAGAGGACTTAAGTAAAGAACTTTCAGATAAAATCAAGGACATTACAGTAACATATAGGAGGGTATAATTTGGTAGATCACGAAAACTTAACAAAGAGAATAGAAATATATGCAAAAACTACATTTGGGAAAAGCTTTAAAGACCTACTAGACAGTGAAAAGTATATTGCTCTTTCAAAAGCCCTAATGGAATCAGTCCTTCCCCTATGGGAAGAATCTATAGAAGTTTCAAACAAGAATAGGAGGGCCTTTTACTTTTCATCCGAGTACTTGATGGGTAGGTTTTTAGATAATAACCTAATAGGTATGGGGGCAAAGGAAGAAGTAATTGACATCTTAAAAGAAGAGGGCATAGATTATTATGATATTGAAGAGTCAGAAGAAGACCCAGCCCTTGGAAATGGTGGTTTAGGTAGGCTAGCAGCGGGCTTTTTAGATTCTGCAGCAACCCTTGGCTACCCCCTAGATGGGTATGGGATCAGGTATGACTTTGGTCTTTTTAAGCAAAAGTTTGTAGACAATGAACAAGTAGAACTTGCTGATAACTGGACTAAGTACGGGGACCCTTGGGGAATTAGAAAGATAAGTGAAACAGTAAGGGTTACCTTTAGGGATGGGGAGTTAAATGCAGTTCCCTATGACTACCCAGTCATAGGCTATGACCATAAACTAATTAACACCCTAAGGCTATGGAAGGCAGAGCCCTTAGTAGAATTTGACTTTAAGGCCTTTAATGACCAGCAGTATGCCCTAGCAGTTAGGGAGAAAAATCAAGCAGAAAACATAGCCAAGGTCTTATATCCAAATGATTCCTACGAGGAAGGTAAAAAGCTTAGATTAAAACAACAATACTTTTTCGTATCAGCATCCTTACAAGATATTATAAGAAAGTATAAGAAAAATCACACTGACTTTAATGACTTTCATAAGTCTTTTTCAATACAATTAAACGACACTCACCCAGCAGTTGCCATACCTGAACTTATGAGGCTACTAGTCCATATTGAGGGACTTGGCTTTGAAGAAGCTTGGCATATAGTTAAAAAAACCTTTGGCTATACAAACCATACACTTCTAGCAGAAGCCCTAGAACAATGGCCTGTTAGGTACTACCAAGAGTTGATACCAAGGATATATGAAATTATAATTAAAATAAATTCCATGCTCTTAATTGACCTAGGTAATATGGGGATTAAGGAAAGTGAATTTTATAAGTATGAAATAATTCACAATGGCAATATCAGGATGGCCTTTATGTCAATTTATGGGTCGAAATCAGTAAATGGGGTTGCAAGGCTCCACACAGACCTTTTGATAAACCAAGAGTTAAGTGACTGGTATAAGATATACCCTGATAAGTTTAACAACAAGACCAATGGAATTACTCAAAGAAGGTGGCTATTACAATCAAATCCAGAACTAGCAAGCTTTATAACAGAATTATTGGAAAGTGACAAGTGGATTACAAATTTAGATGAGCTTAAGGGCTTGGAAAAATTTGCTGACGATAAGGATGTCCTAGATACTTTTATCAATATTAAAAGGATAAAGAAGGTCCAACTAAGTGACTACATCCTAGAAGTTGAAGGGGTAAACCTTGACCCTGATTCTATCTTTGACATACAAATAAAAAGACTCCATGAGTACAAGAGGCAACTTTTAAATGCCCTTCATATCATGTATTTATACTTTGAATTAAAGGAAAACCCAGACCTAGATATAGTTCCAAGGACCTTTATATTTGGGGGTAAGGCTGCCCCTGGCTACTTTAGGGCAAAGGGAATTATTAGGTTTATTAACGATATTGGGGACCTAGTAAACAATGACCCAGTAATAAACAAGAAAATCCGAGTAGTCTTTGTACAAAATTACAGGGTTTCCTATGCAGAAAAGCTATTTCCAGCAGCAGATGTCTCAGAGCAAATATCTACTGCAGGTAAGGAAGCATCAGGAACTGGAAATATGAAGTTTATGTTAAATGGGGCCCCAACAATTGGAACCTATGATGGGGCAAATATAGAGATTGTTGAAGAAGCAGGGGAAGAAAATAACTTTATCTTTGGTTTAAAGGTTGAAGATATTAACTTAATTAAAGATTCCTACAATGCAGAAACAGAGTACTACAACAATCCAAAGTTAAAAAGAGTGATGGATACCCTTATAGATGGAACTTTTAATGACCCTGATGGGGCCTATAAAGAGATATTTAACTCTATAATTTACGGGGCACCTTGGCACAGGGCAGACAATTACTATGTCCTTAAGGACTTTGAATATTACAGACTAGCCCAAGAAGCAGTAGATACAGCCTACAGGGATAAGTATCTATGGGCTAAAAAAGCCTGGTTAAATATTGCAAATTCGGGTAAGTTTAGTTCAGATAGAACTATTAGAGAATATGCAGAAGATATTTGGGAGATAAAGACAATTGTATAAAATAAGGAGGCCTTGAGCCTCCTTATAACCACTAGGATTTAACCTTTTAAAGGTCAAATTATATTTTTTTCAAAACTATGCAAGCGTATGCATAAATTACAAGGGGGTAAAAAAATGAGTAAAAAGATTTTATTAGCATTAGTTTTAGTAGTAGCTATGGCAGTAACTGCCTGTTCACCATCAACACCACCACAAGAACCTGATGCTCCAGCAGTAGAAACACCAGCAGAAGGCATAGAAGCAAGTATAAGCCTTCAAGTTGAAGGTTCATGGAGAGATTACTATGAAGATGCAATTGCAAGAGTAAAGGAAAAGCATCCAAATGCAACAATTGAATTAATTGAAACTGGTTCATTTGATCATTTAGATGTTTTAGATGCAACTGATGTAACAAATGAAGATGTGGCAGATGTATTTGCAATACCAGCAGACAGGATCTATGGTTTGGCAAAAAATGAAGCCCTTGCTCCTATGGATGCAAAGGAAATGGCAGATGATATAGGTGGATTTTCTGACTTTGACTCTGGTCTAGGTGGAAACTTTAACCTAGATGGGGACTACCTTGCATTTCCAATGAATATAGAAACCCTAGTTAACTTTGTAAACACAGCAAATGCTGAGACAAAGGGAATTGATTTGACAAAAGAAATAGAATTTACAGACCTAGGCTATATGGATATGCTAGTACCAGCTTTTGATGCTTGGTTTGGGGTATCATTTGCAAATGCAGGTGGAATTGAATTATTGGGTCATGACCAAGCAGGAGAACTTTATTCAGATATGACTAAAGAATTCCAAGAATTAAATGACCAGCAAAAAGCAGTTTTTACAGCCCTTTACAACTATTGGAAAGAGCACTATGAAAATGGAACTCCAATTTGGGATGAAAATGCAGCTTGGGGATTTATGGATACAGAATTCTCAACTGGTGGACAAACAGCTATAAGGCTTGAAGGCCCATGGTCAACAGCAAGTTTATCAGCCCTAGCATCAGATGGGACCAACTTAGATATAATCCCAATAAACCAAGTTACAGTAGAAGGTTATCCACTAACCCACTGGAAGGGTGGTTGGGGACTAGCTATAAACGCTAGAAACGAAATGGACCCAGACAAGATGGCCCTATCGCAAGCTGTAATCAAGGAAATAGTTAACCCAACATATGCTGTAGAGTTTTTCAAGGCAACAGGTAAGATACTAGAAAATGTTGACCCAAGTGTATACAATGATTCAGACCTTTCCGAGACAGATAAGAAAGTAATCCAAGCTGTTTTAGAAAGTTATGATGCTGCCCCTGCAAGACCTTTATTTACTGAGTGGGGTTCTGTATGGGATACTTGGAAAAATGGTCTTCTATCCTGGTCTGCTGGAAACCCAGCTACAGTGGAAGAAGCTTACAATGCAATGAAAGCATCATTTGATTCGATGATGATGAATTACTAATAATAGGTGGGAATGAAGTTTTCTTCATTCCCAATCTCTTTATTCTTTTGGAGGATTTAAGATGGAAAAAAGGACACACTTAAGTAAGAAAAATTTTTATAGATTATTAATCCTATGTGGGGGAATTATCCTTATAGGGTCCCTCCAAGTCCTCATAGAAACAAAGGACAGGGACTTATTTGACTTATGGTTAAAGGTAAACTATGAAGATAAGGCCTATACAAGTCTCTACCTCCAAGAGTATATAGCCATAAATATAACTACATATTATATAAAGATCCTAAGTCCACTTATAATACTTGTGACATCTTATTTAACATTAAAAAGGTTTTACTTAATACCCTTTTACTTGTATATGTGGATAATCTTGTCATTTGGGGGCCTTGCCTACAACTTAGTTGGCCTTGCATTTAATTCAATCTTTTT
>CAZSLV010000087.1:0-6687 GCA_964607545.1 uncultured Gudongella sp.
TTTGATAAAATAGATAGATTCCTCGCTAGGCTCGGAATGACAAGAAAAATAAGGGCGGAATGATAAGAAAAATAAGGCTGGGAATAACAAAAAATGCAGACTGGGAACGACAAGAAAAAAAGGAGCCTATAGGCTCCTTAGGATTTCTATAAATTGCTTGGTCATTTTTGCTGTAAAGCCCCAGATTACGTAATTGTTGTATTGATAAAAATGAACCTGGTGTTTACCTTCCCTGAAGTTGTACTTCCTCCCCTTTGGGATTAATTCATAGGGGAAGCTATCGCTTTCTTCTGTGACAAGGGCAAGTTCATGCATAAGGGGTTCACTTTCTAAAAAGAAGTCTACTGGGACAGTAAATATATGGTCTACCTCGTCCTTGTTTAAATTCATGTCTTTTAATTCTACATCCTTTATTAGGCCTACAAAACAATGGATTGTAAAGTTAGCATAGGATACTAGAAAATCTATCTCTCCTATTACTTCAATGTTTTCTTCTCCTATCCCAAGTTCCTCAACACTTTCCCTTATAGCAGCTTCCTTAAAGCTTTCTCCATTTTCTAGCCTACCCCCTGGAAAGGAAATTTCTCCTGGTTGTGCTTTCATATCCTTTGCTCTAAGCTCATATATTATCTCCCACCTATCATTTATATATATAAGAGGGATTAAAACAGAATACATCCCCTTTACATCCATAGGCATGGGGATCCTATTTTTAAGTTTTTCTTTTAATTTTTCTATATTCAAGATTATCCCTTCCTTTGTTCTTTATGACATTGTTTTTATTATACTATTCTAACCTAGCTTATGCTATAATATTAAATTATTAAGGGAGGTAGGGCTATGTCTAATAGGATGAGTTGGGAAGAGTACTTTATGGAAATTACTGAGTTAGTAGCTAGTCGGTCTACATGTGATAGGGCCTGGGTGGGGTGCCTACTGGTTAATTCAAGTAACCGTATAGTTTCAACAGGCTACAATGGTTCAGTTTCGGGTAACCCCCATTGTGATGATGTAGGCCATACTATGAGGGATGGTCATTGCATAGCAACTATCCATGCAGAAATGAATGCCCTCTTATACTGTGCAAAGGAAGGAATATCTGTAAAGGATTGTTCCGCTTATGTTACTCACTTTCCTTGCCTTAACTGCACAAAGGCCCTTATCCAAGCAGGTATAAAAAAGATTTATTACAAGAATGACTATAGGGTAGATGACTATGCTCTCTTATTATTAAAAAGAAACAATATTGACCATATAAAAATAGAATAAGTTATATTGCATCCTTGGCCAACTGGTCAGCCTCATCATTGTATTGGTTGCCTGAGTGGGCCTTTACTTTTATAAACTTTACATCCAGTTTATCCTTAATTGAATTATAATATTCTTGGTATTCCTTGGTCCCCTTCCTATTTGTCTTCCAATTACCCATAGCCCAGTTTTCTATGCCCGTGTAATCATAGTAAATAAACAAGGTTTTTTTTCCATTCTCAACAGCCCACTTCATAGCCTCTATGGCCCCTTTAATTTCTCCAGCCACATTCCTCATAGCTGCCATCTGGGGGTCCTCTTTACGGCCACTTAGGGTGTGTTTAAATCCATTTTGGATTAGGACTACCCCATATGAATATGTTCCTGTCTTTAAATCATAAGACCCATCCACATAGGCCCTTAATTCTAAAGTTTCTTCTTTTTCTTTTGTTATATTATCTTCAACTTCCTCGCCTAAAAATGCCTTAGCCTCTTCGAGGCTTTCAAACTTTTTATAAATGGCATTTGAATACCCTATTACCTGAGCCTTGGCACTTTCCCAATCTGTATAAATTCCAGGATTTCTTCCACTCTTAATGGAATAATAATTTTTCTTCATTTTCCACCTCAAACTTTTTCTATAGTAATACCTTAATTATAGCACAATAAGACTGGGAGGTTTTTCTTAAATAAGTATAAAAGCTTATGGGCTATAAGTCCTAAAATTAAAAATATTTCGTTATCTTTTTGTCAATATATAAAGGATGTTTTTTGGTAAAATAAGGTTTTATGCCGTATATGGGAGTATATGCTAGCATATGGGACCTAGGGCTTTTTAATAGTGTTAAATTATAGTCAATTTATTATCTATTTGAAATATTCAATAAATTTAACCTTGTAATGTAGTATCATGTTTGCTAAAATATTTCTAAGGGTCAAATTGCGTGGGGAAAACGTTTGATGACCCTGCTAATCAATTCTCACCAATTGAAAAGTAAAACAAAAAATAAGGGGGTATTTAATGGATTTTTTAATGCAACTTAACAGCACAGTTAATGGTTTCGTATGGGGACCACCTATGCTTGTCCTACTAGTAGGTACAGGTGTATATTTAACATTTAGAACTAATTTCTTTTCTATTCTTAAACTAGGTTATGTACTTAAAAACACTTTATTTAAAATCTTTGCAAAAGGCCAAGCAGGCGAGGGAGAAATCACTCCATTCCAGGCAGTTGCAACAGCACTTGCTGCAACAGTTGGTACAGGTAATATAGCAGGGGTTGCTACAGCAATAGCCCTTGGTGGACCTGGAGCAGTTTTCTGGATGTGGCTTTCAGCTATCTTTGGAATGACAACAAAATTTGGTGAGGTTGTTCTTTCAATTAAATACAGGGAAAAAACACCAGACGGTCGTTTCGTTGGTGGACCTATGTACTATATACAAAATGGTACAGGACAAAAATGGCTAGCTAAAGTATTCGCAGTATTTGGAGCCTTGGCTGCATTTGGTATTGGTAACATGGTACAATCAAACTCAGTTGCAGCTTCTTTACAAGAATCATTTAGTGTTCCCCCACTAGTAACAGGTTTAGTCCTTGCAGCCCTTACTGCCCTTGTAATTCTTGGTGGTATTAAAAGAATCGGTGCTGTAACAGAAAGATTAGTTCCACTTATGGCTACAATTTATATCTTAGGAGCATTGTTTATTATATTTATGAATGCATCCCATATACCAGAGGCATTTGGCCTAATATTTTCAAATGCATTTACACCTACAGCTGCAACTGGCGGATTTGCTGGAGCAACTTTAGCTATGGGAATTAGATTTGGTATTGCACGTGGAGTTTTCTCAAACGAGGCTGGACTTGGTTCTGCTCCGATTGCCCATGCTGCTGCTACAACAGACCACCCAGTAAGACAAGGTCTTTGGGGAGTATTTGAAGTATTTATGGATACTATAGTAATATGTTCATTAACAGCCCTAGCTATCCTAGTATCAGGCTTATGGGATAGTGGAGTTACAGGAGCTGCTTTAACAACTCAAGCATTTGACGAAGCTATAATAGGCGGAGGCTATATAGTATCAGTAGGTATTATGTTATTTGCCTTCTCAACTATCCTTGGATGGTCATACTATGGCGAGAGATGTGCTGAGTACCTATTTGGACCAAAAGCAATTGTTCCTTACAGAGTAGTTTGGATACCTTTTGTTATTATAGGTTCAATCGGTGGACTTACATTTGTTTGGGACCTAGCTGATACACTTAATGGTTTGATGGCTATTCCTAACCTTATAGGTGTTGTCCTTCTAAGTGGTACAGTAATTTCCTTAACAAAAGAATTCTTTGCTAAGGAAAAGATGGAAAAAAAATAAAGTAAAATAGCAAAATTTTGCACTCCTTGAAAAATTCAAGGGGTGCTTTGTTTTGTCGATTTGTTAGATATAAAACAATCTTTTCCTATAATTTCATAAATTATCAAACCCTCTTAGGCAAGTGATACCAGACTATGTAGGATTTTAAATGCTTTCAAAAAAATGTTTAATAATATTATTTGTTATTTTTTAATCAATTGAGAAATAATTTGAAATTTTCAATAAACTTAGTATTGTAAAGTCTAATGTAATTTGCTAAAATATCTTTATGGATAATCAAATGAGGGGAAATCGTTTGATTCGCCATACATACAACACTCACCGCTTGTATGTAAAAAACAAAATATGAGGAGGTAGTTTATGGACTTTTTAATGCAACTTAATAGCACAATTAATAGCTTTGTATGGGGACCACCTATGCTTGTCCTATTAGTTGGAACAGGTGTTTATTTAACATTTAGAACTAATTTCTTTTCTATTCTTAAACTAGGATATGTGCTTAAAAACACATTATTCAAAATCTTTGCAAAAGGCCAAGAAGGCGAAGGAGAAATCACAGCTTTCCAGGCAGTTGCAACAGCACTTGCTGCAACAGTTGGTACAGGTAATATAGCAGGGGTTGCTACAGCAATAGCCCTTGGTGGACCTGGAGCAGTTTTCTGGATGTGGCTTTCAGCTATCTTTGGAATGACAACAAAATTTGGTGAGGTTGTTCTTTCAATTAAATACAGGGAAAAAACACCAGACGGTCGTTTCGTTGGTGGACCTATGTACTATATACAAAATGGTACAGGACAAAAATGGCTAGCTAAAGTATTCGCAGTATTTGGAGCCTTGGCTGCATTTGGTATTGGTAACATGGTACAATCAAACTCAGTTGCAGCTTCTTTACAAGAATCATTTAGTGTTCCCCCACTAGTAACAGGTTTAGTCCTTGCAGCCCTTACTGCCCTTGTAATTCTTGGTGGTATTAAAAGAATCGGTGCTGTAACAGAAAGATTAGTTCCACTTATGGCTACAATTTATATCTTAGGAGCATTGTTTATTATATTTATGAATGCATCCCATATACCAGAGGCATTTGGCCTAATATTTTCAAATGCATTTACACCTACAGCTGCAACTGGCGGATTTGCTGGAGCAACTTTAGCTATGGGAATTAGATTTGGTATTGCACGTGGAGTTTTCTCAAACGAGGCTGGACTTGGTTCTGCTCCGATTGCCCATGCTGCTGCTACAACAGACCACCCAGTAAGACAAGGTCTTTGGGGAGTATTTGAAGTATTTATGGATACTATAGTAATATGTTCATTAACAGCCCTAGCTATCCTAGTATCAGGCTTATGGGATAGTGGAGTTACAGGAGCTGCTTTAACAACTCAAGCATTTGACGAAGCTATAATAGGCGGAGGCTATATAGTATCAGTAGGTATTATGTTATTTGCCTTCTCAACTATCCTTGGATGGTCATACTATGGCGAGAGATGTGCTGAGTACCTATTTGGACCAAAAGCAATTGTTCCTTACAGAGTAGTTTGGATACCTTTTGTTATTATAGGTTCAATCGGTGGACTTACATTTGTTTGGGACCTAGCTGATACACTTAATGGTTTGATGGCTATTCCTAACCTTATAGGTGTTGTCCTTCTAAGTGGTACAGTAATTTCCTTAACAAAAGAATTCTTTGCTAAAGAAAAATTAAATAAATAGTAAAAAGTTAAAAATTACCCCTTGAAATCAAGGGGTAATTTTTTATTCGTGAGTATTTATGTAGTGAAAACCTAGGGCAATTCCTATGCTTAAGTCAGTGCCAGATGATGACCCAAGTTTTAAGATTTCATCAAAGGACCTTATAAAAACATCCTTATCATCTTGTAAAAATGAGTTAATAAAATTGTGGATCCCTTCCCTATACTTTCCTTCAATACCCGCTCTAAGCATGGCCCCACTAATATCTGTAGTAGATGCAAGTAGGGGGAGAATCCAATTTCCAATTTTTTTGTGCAAATCTTCTTCTTTCTCACTGCTTTTAATACTTGCTAAAAAACCTGTTAAAAAATCATCCCCAGATGGAGTAAGGCCAATCCCAAGTCCAATTAAGTCTTTAATACTATCTTCACTTAAGCTATTTGATAAAAGCCCCCTATAAAAGTTATCAAGCTTAATTTCAATTTGTTCTTCTATAGGATTTAATTTATCTACTGTTATATTTAAAAAATGCTTTAAATAATAAGACTTACACCCTCCCTCTTGCCCCATTCTTACAATATATTCATTAAAAAAGGCAAGGTTTTTAATTATATTAATCCTAGAATCTTCATTTATCTTCTTTATATAGGGTATCCAAAGTTTAGTTTCATGTAAGTTTATCCTAATGTTACCTATTGTAATTGCTTCTTTTGAAATTTTTATCCTATCGTAATTTAAAATTATATCCTTAAAAGTCTCCTTAAAATTTACCTTAAGGCTTGATGGGGCATTATCAGTGTATATATTTGAAATAGTGTAAATCCTATCCTTATCATCTACAATATTTACAACTTTTTTAAATACAGTATGGACTCTTACATGGCCTAGAGAAGAAGAATTATGGATAAAATCTTTAAAATCACTATCCCAAGATATGGCCCTTATATTATTATGACCCATTATATACACCTTCCTAAAATTAAACTTACCTATATCTTACTTTAAAATTTCCATAAAAGAAAGCACTCCCAATTATAATGTTTCCCCATATGGAAGTGCCTTCTATATATAAATTTGATTAATTGGCCTATTCTTTATTCTTAGCCCTTATCCCTAAGCCCAGTAAGATGGAAGCTAGTAGGTAGTATATACCTGCTGGGACTGCACCCGTCTTTGGTAGTATTGGAATCATAAGTGGAGTATATTCATTAACTACAACTTCTTCTGGTTCTTCAAACTCTAAGTTTGTAAATGGAATACCCTCATCTAAGTCACTTGTTTCATCAAGTTCTTCTACCCTAGTTGGCCTATCCCTTTCATCTGGCTCGTCTGGCTCATCTGACTCATCTGGTTCATCTGGTTCATCTGGCTCATCT
>CAZSLV010000087.1:6787-8153 GCA_964607545.1 uncultured Gudongella sp.
TCTGGTTCATCTGGTTCATCTGGCTCATCTTCACATCTTTGCTCAGCTTGGAAGATCCACTTAACTTCTACAGACTTTCCTTGGAATTCGTTGCCTGTTTCTGGTCCTGGTAAGTGAACTATAGCAAATAAGTCTTCCCCTTCCCCAGGTTTTAATTCGCCTAGGCTTGTAAAAGAAGATGCAAAGTTTGACATAGGACCAGAGTAGATGGTGTTTTCACCATATTTTATAGTTAAAATTAACTGTTTAAAAAGATCAGCCTCCCCTTCTGATGGCTCAGGAGACATTCTTTCTGTCTTCATAAATAATTCAAATTTACAATCAAGTGTATTTTTTATATTTACCTTGGCCTCATTAGTATCTCCAGGGTTCATATTAGTAAGATTAAATAATTTTGTACCACTTGGATTTACTTCAAGTCCAATATCATTCCCAATTATTTGAAGATTATCTGCATAGGAGGGATTAATTCCAAAGGAGGTCATTGCTCCCATAACTAATGCGAACACTCCTAGAAATATCATTGATTTTGATAAAAGTTTTTTCATCTTGTTCCCTCCCTTTGATAATTTTTTATTATATGTAGTTTACATATAGGCGGATAAACCGCCTATATGTAAATGTCTAAACTTATTTCTATCAGTTCATATAATTATAAATTATTCTATAACTATTACTTCGCCGATTTCTTCAGGCTCTGAATCTGTTCCTTCAACTTTTATTACATCCGGGATTGATTCAACATCTGTCTCTCCAGCATCTAGAGCCATCATTGACATTGTACCAACAGTACCAGGATCACTCCAAATATTCCAAGTTACTGTTAATCCCCACTCTTCTGGTGCATCATTTGTAGCTTGTATTCCTTCACCTTTTATAATCATAGAATACTCAGCACCTTGGTATTCGTTGCCCATATCTGGACCTGAGAAACATACTTTGTTATTTTTAAATAGACTTGTTGTTTTATTATTTCCAGGGAATATTAACCATGGGTCTCTAGTTCCTAAAACCTTCTTGTATATAAAATATCCATCTTTTTCTATCCAATTGGTGCCTAAAGTATAAGTTACTACATCAGTATCTAACCAACCAGCATTATTAGCCATCTCAAAAACATCTGATTTTTCAATTCTTACAACTGCATATTTTGTTCCGATGTTTTTAATTTTTACATCTTTAGTAACGCAATCTCCTGGGTTTACATTAGTTGGTGGACAGAAGCTTTCAATTAACTCAATTTCTAGAGTTCCTGCTGTAAAAACATTTGTTACTTCTTCGGTTTCAGCAGTAAACCATGCAAAAGTTCCTCCTGCAATAAGTAATACTGCTAACATCATACTGGTTACTAACATTATGTTTCTCT
>CAZSLV010000088.1:0-7974 GCA_964607545.1 uncultured Gudongella sp.
CTGAGTAAAGTTGCTTATTTATTTAAAAAAGCTTAACCCGCAGGTTAAGCTTTTTGAATTATCTTAGTCGCACTTCTTGATCTCTATCAATGTCAAATTTTAAATCTTTGAAATTATCTGCTTCATCTCTTATATAGCCAGATATATCCGCTTTACTGTAGTCTCTTAATATATAGTCAACAACGTCTTGTAGGTATTCTATTTTATTACTATCTCTTAACTTATTCCAAGCATCCAATTGATCTTGATATCTAGTCTTTACATAAATTTTTACTGTAATATCATCTTTATTTCCAGATAATTGAACATCAGTAACTTCTAGCTTTTCATCTCTGTCTATATAGTCAAATCTATCCAATATTTTAGATTCTAGCTTGTCTAAGTCTGTTGACTTTTCTTCTTCTTTTTCCTTTTCATTTAACTTTGCTTCTAATTCCTTGATTCTAGCATCCTTAATAAATAAGTCATACTGCAGGCCAGCATCTCCCATGTCAGTTATATCTATTCTGTAGGTTGCTGGGTTAAATGCTACTGTGTTACCTAGGATTTCAGCCATATCTCTTAGTGGCACATAGGTTGTACCATCAACTATAAATGGTTCGCTCTTTAAGTTTTTCTGAGCTCCATTTACAAATACTGTAATATTCCTGTAGTTTGCTTGTAGGGTCTTTGTAAAGTATGCTGCAAATCCTGTTGTTGAGAATGCAAGAACTAACATTGTTATGGCAATTACTAGTGCTAACTTTCTACTCTTACTTGTTTTCATTTTTTTATTCCCCTCCCATATATTATACTTATATCTTACATCTTTGTGCCTAAAATGTCAAAGTCTAAAGCCCTTAAAATAGCTATTGTAACAGGATTGTAACCTTATATCAATTAAGAAATTCATCATTCGTAAAATCACAATCTTTTTGTTATCCCGAGCTTGTCGGTTGACAAAATTACAAATCTTTTGCAATTCCTTTATAAAGCATATCAATTATTCTTTCAGGCCTTATCCCTTCTGCATCATGACCCTTTACATAAATCTCCATAGCATAGGAGTGGTTGATTGATCCTATCACAGCACAAGAAGCTAGTTGGGTATCTAGGCCCTTCTTAAGTTCACCTTTTTTAACACCCTCTTTTAAAATATCTTCTAACAGAAGAAAGACTTCTTCTTTTTTTGATAAGATTTCTTTACCCATTTTTTCACTTATTATACTTGTATCCATCATGGCACTTTCAACAAGTTCTAGGTGTTCTTTCATAAACTTCCCATGGTAGGTTGTAAAGGCAATTAGCTTGTCTTTAGAAGACTCGTGCTTTGCCATTTCTGACTTCATAAACTTATAATATCCTGATGCAATAAACATAAGCATTTGTTCAAACAAGTCTTTTTTACTATCGAAGTACTCGTATATGGTTGACTTGCCAATTCCTAGTTCCTTTGCTATATCTGACATCTTAGTCATATGAAACTTATTTTTTCCAAAAACAACAATGGCTGCTTTTATAATTTGTTCTCTTCTTTCTTGTCTATGAGATGTCATTTATTCCACCTCGCTAGCTTTTGTATCCTTTTTTAAAAACCTCTTTTTTGTCTTTATTGATAAGTCATCAAGCAAGGTATACATAACTGGCACTACAACAAGGGTTAAGATTGTTGCAAGACTAAGTCCCCCTATTACTACACTTCCTATTGGGGCAATTAATTCTGCACCTTCCCCTATTCCTAAAGATAAGGGAATAAGTCCTAGGATAGTTGTCAGGGTAGTCATTAATATTGGTCTAAGTCTAACAGGACCTGCTGCAACAATTGCATCATACCTATCCTTTCCTTGTTTTCTTAAGGTGTTAATATAGTCAATTAAAACTATACCATTGTTTACAACTATACCAGATAGGATTATTACCCCTATTAAGCCTGTTACACCCAAAGGTCTTCTTGATAAGAACAAACCAAGGGCTCCCCCTCCAAAGGCAAGAGGTATTGTAAACATTATTATAAATGGGTAAAGTAGGGATTCAAATTGGGCTGCCATTACCATGTATATTAGGATTATAGCAAGGACTAGGGCTAGGGCTAGTTGCTTAAAGGCATCTACTATCTCTTCGTTTTCCCCACCCAGTGTATAAGTGTAACCACCTGGTACTTCATAGTTTGCTAATTTTGCCCTTACATCTTTTAATATTTCATTTAATTCCCTGTCCATTATGGCACTTGTTACAGTAACTTGTCTTTCTTGGTTGTCCCTATTTATAGCTCTAGGCCCTGTTACAAGGTTTATATCTGCAAGTTGTGAAAGGGGAATATTTGTTCCCATTGGGGTAGAGATATCCATATACCTAAAGTTATTTAAAGACTCTGTAATATCTGAGCTATCTCTTATAACTACATCAATCTCATCTCCCCCAGTCTTAAGTCTTGTAACAGTGGTCCCTGCCCCACTATTTCTAACATTATTTGCAACTACTGCTGGGGTTAAGCCATAGGATGCTGCTATATCCTTTTTAACCTTAACTTCTATCTCTGGTACAGAGTCACTTAAACTAGTAGTAACCTCCCTAGTACCTTCTACTGATTCTAAGATTTCTTTTATATCATCAGATATTTCTTCAAGAACTGAAAGCTCTGACCCCTTAATGCTAATAGATATTGGGTTTGCAGAACCAATAGCTGCTGTATTAGAAGGTTGAGAAACTGATATATCTACTCCAGGGATATCTTTTAACATAACCCTTACTTCTTCAGCTATTTGAGATGTTGATCTTTTTCTTTCTGATAGGGGAGATAAAACTACAGATATAGATCCCCCATTACCAACTGGCCTACCAGACATCATCATATTTCCTCCATTAATATTTGTTGAAATAGTTTCTACTTCATCAATACCGGCAAGGAGGGTTTCTACATTCATAACTGCCTTGTCTGTCTTTTCTATGGAGGTAGTTGGTGGTACTCCAACATCGATAATAAGGTTACCCTCATCTGTAGCTGGTAAAAATTCTACCCCAACTGTTGCTAAACTTACAATACTTATTAAAAATATTGCAATTGCAGTAATCATAGTCCTTCTTCTCTTAGCTAAACTTGCAATTAAAACCTTCTTATACCAGCCTTCAAGTTTTAAATAAGCATTATCAAAGAAAATATAAACTTTTGAAAGCTTTCTATCTTCAAGCTTTTCTTCCTTTGAATCCACCCTCATTATCTTTGATGCTAGCATGGGAATAAGGGTTAGGGATATGACAAGTGATGCTGCTAAAGACAGGGTTACCGTTATAGCAAAGTCCCTAAAAATAGTCCCAACTACACCCTCAACAAATACTATTGGTATAAATACTGCAACAGTTGTCAGGGTAGAAGCTGTAATTGCCATGCCAACTTCTGATGCTCCAAGTATGGCCGCATCACTTCTAGAATAGCCCTCAGCATTAAAACGGAATATATTTTCTAAAACAACAATAGCACTATCTACAAGCAAGCCGACCGCAAGGGCCAAACCTCCTAGGGTTAAGATATTTAAGGTTATCCCATTAAAGTAAAGGAGGATAAAGGATGCTATTAGGGATATTGGGATTGAAATACCAATTATTAGGGTTGTCCTGATGTTCTTTAAGAATATATAAAGAATTAAGATAGCCAAAAGGGACCCAAATAAGGTGTTTTTTACAACTGTGTTTATAGATTTTGTAATAAATTCAGCACTATCTAAGACTATGTCAAACTCTATATCTGGATAGTCCTTGATTAGTTTTTTTACTTCCCTATTTATAAGGTTTGAAACTTGAACAGTGTTTCTACCTGATTGCTTTTGCATGGATAAGTTTATTGAATCCTTGCCATTGGTCCTTGAAATTGCGCTAAGGTCCTTTCTAACAAGGTTTACCTTGGCTATATCAGAAAGTTTTAAAACTTCACCTGAATTTAAGGGTATAGCCATATCTCTTATTTCTTCAAGGTCAGAAAACTCTCCTGTAATCCTAACAGAGTACTCCTGCTGGCCATTTTTTACACTCCCACCAGGTAGGTTTAAGTTAGATGAGCTTATAATTTGTGATAGGCCATTTATATTTAAACCCAAATTTGCAAGTTCATTGGGATTTACTGCTATTTCTATTTCCCGACCAAATCCACCTAAGATATCAACAGAAGCAACCCCATCAAGCCTTTCAAATCTTTGACTTATTGTATCCTCTGTCAAGGTTTGAAGGCCAGCAAGGTCTCCCTTTGTGGATAGGGATAGTTGATAAACTGGAAGTGCATTGGGGTCAATCTTTATAACCAGGGGTTCTCCTGATTGGTCTGGTAAGAAACCCTTTACCAAGTCTACCTTTTCTCTCATTTCAAGGGTGGCAAGGTCCATATCTACCCCAAAGCCAAATTGGGCTATTACTATGGAAGACCCTTCCGATGAAATGGAGCTTATATTTTCAATATTTCCAACTGTGGCAATTGCTCCTTCAAGAGGTTTTGTTATCAAGTTCTCCATTTCTTGAGGACCTGTCCCTGAATAATTTGTAGCTACAACAGCTACAGGAACTTCAATTTCAGGAAATAAGTCTATGGGTAGTTCTGTAAGTGAAATAATACCAATTAATACTACAATTAATACAAACATTGTAATAGTAACGGGTCGCTTAACTGAAAATTTCGATAGGTTCAAAATTACTCACCCCTTACTAGAACTTTAACCTTGGAACCATCTGACACATAAAACTGTCCTTCTGTGATAATCTTTTCATCAAACTTTAAGCCAGATATAATTTGTACAAATTCTCCTGTATCAATACCAGTTTCAACTTGTTTTTCAACAGCTATATCATCTTCTACCACATAAACATACTTTTTATTGTCCTTGTTTATTATGGTATTAGAAGGAATTACAACAGCATTTTCAGCCTTTTCTAGACTAATTGTTGCCTTGGCACTCATACCTGGTCTAATTTTTGCATCTGGATTATCTATATAACTCTTTATTGTATATAGCTTGGTCATAGGATCAGCCGAAGGAGAAACATAGGTAACTGTAGAAATGATTTCATCTGGGCTAGCAGATGGAATTTCTAAACGAATTTCATCCCCTTCAACTATATCGTTAACAACAGATTCAACTACGCTTAATTGAATGTAAACTCCACTTACATCTACTATGGTGGCAGCTTGTTGACCATTGCCAACAATTTGACCTTCCTTAACATTAAGGGTAGAGATTATACCTGTCATAGGGGCCTCTACACTGGTATTATCAAGTCCGCTTGCAGCTTGGTCATAGGAAATCTGAGCTTGGCTAAGTTGGTTTAGGGACTGCTGGTAGGCAATCTCAGCCTGAGTTACGCTTGACATAAGGGCATCAAGGTTTTTTTCGTTAGCCCCAATTTGTGCTTGTTCAAGTTGACTCTTTGAAACAGCCCCTTGCTCGTATAGTTCCTTAGTCCTTTCATAGTTTAATATGGCATTTTCTATCTTTTCTTTGTTTAATTCATAATTAATCTTTGCAGATTCTAGTCCGTTTTTAGCTTGAGATACTCCTTTTTGGGCAAGGCTAATTCCATTAGATGCTTGGGCAAGAGAATTTGATATATCACCCTTTTCAAGTGTAAATAATATATCCCCCTTGTTTACCCTATCACCCAATTTAAAGTTAACGCTTGTTACAATTCCAGCTGCTTTTGGAATTACAAATATTTCTTCATTAGCGAGTATCTTTCCACTAAAGGTAACTTCGTTATCTATTGTCTTACTTTGGGTTGTACAAGTTTCAACTGGAGTATAATTCTCCACTTCAACCATTTCGTCCGAATCACTACCACAGGCCCCAAGTCCCATAGCTATTATTAATATACTAATTAAAATAAAGTACTTCTTCTTTTTCATCACTTTTCCCCCTGAATTAAAAAACTTAAGACCGAATGGTCGGTCGGTACTTTTTATTATACAACAAGTAAGCCAAGTTCACAATGCACAAATAAAAAAAGACCCCCACCCCCTGTCACCCAGAGCGAAAGTGAAGGATCTCTAAAGCTTGTCATCCAGAGCGAAAGCGAAGGATCTTTTTATCTGTCATCCAGAGCGAAGCGAAGGATCTTTCTTTTTCATTCCGAGCTTGCGAGGAATCTTATCCTTTGTCATCCAGAGCGAAGCGAAGGATCTTTACCTGTCATTCCGAGCCTGCGAGGAATCTTATCCTTTGTCATCCAGAGCGTAGCGAAGGATCTTTCATTTATCTTTACTACCTTATCCTTCTTAAAATTACTTCTTCATGCTTAGATACTTCTTTTTCAATTCTATCCAATTTATCTGAATTTTGTTTATAACCGTCAAATAAGGCCGTTAGCTTTTTGCCGTGCTTTTCTTCCATGTCTAACGTGATTTTTTTGACACTAGATAATTCAGTTTTTACACTGCCTAATTCGTTTTCAATCTTGCTTTGACTTTCTTTCAATCCAGATACGTCTTCTTTCAATCCAGATACGTCTTCTTTCAATCCAGATACATCTTCTTTCAATCCAGATACATCTTCTTTCAATCCAGATACGTCTTCTTTCAATCCAGATATGTCTTCTTTCAATCCAGATACGTCTTTCGTCAAAATATCCATATTAGATGTAAGCGAGCCTACCTGTGTTGCAATAAATTCTAATAGTTCTCTATCATTCATCATTCTACCTCTCTTAACTTGTTAATCTTATAATTGTGAATTGAACTACATTCCCTTCCCAATACCAGTACTATACCTATAATCCAACAAGGCCATATTAAAGGCATGAATTTGTTGTGCCAAATTCTTTTTTGCATTCATTAAGTTAATATTTGCTTCTAATACATCAGCTGGAGTATTTTGTCCTAATTCAAAGCTTAATTCTGCTATCTTAACAGTTTCCTCTGCCATGGTTACAGCTTTTTGCAAGGTTATAATTTGTTCTTCAGCTGTTTTAAGATTTAAAACGGAAGTTCTAACCTGCATTTCTATTCCAACTTTAGCTTGTAGCAGGTTTTCTTCTGCTTTTAACACTTCCGCTTCTTGCTTTCTATACCTAAATGTGATAGGTGGAAACCTTCCTGAAGTAGCTTCCAATATAAGTGGTTGTATCTTAGCATTTTCTTTAGCTATAATTACACTTGAATTTTCTTCTAGTGCTGCTTTTATTGATTCTTCTAAGTCTATTGGATCATATTCTTTAACTTGTATTTCACCTGTTAATTCGATTTCTTTTGCCAATGGAAGGCCTAAGACGGTTTTGAAACTAAGTAGCTGAATATCATATATCATCTGGGCTGCATCATAAGCACTTTGAGCTTGAGAAACTCCAAGTTCTAACCCTAGAAGTTGTTGCCTTGAAATCATACCTAAATCATATCTTAGTTTTGCATTATTATACTGTTTTTGTGATAAAGCTAGATTTTCTCCAGATATTTTTAACTCTCTTTCTTTTAAAAGAAGGTCGAAATATGATTTTTCTACATTATATTTGATTTGGTTTTCTTTTGTTTCAACATTCATTTTAGCTGAAAGAAGGGCAAGTTCATTTTGCATTTCAGAAACACCTTTGTCAACTAATGCTGCGTTTACAATTTGATCTGGAGTTACTTCATAAGTCCTTGGTATACCAAGAGAATCTAGTCTTTCAGCTCCTTTTTCAGCACTTCTTATTGATCTTCTATTCTCAGTGTAAGAAATTTCAGCCTTTGCCAACTCTATTTTTTTAATTTCTATCTCTTTATTATTTAAAAGAGCATAATCAATAGCCTCTTGTAAGGTAAGAGATAGTGGTTCTCCTTCAACTGGGTCCTTTACGTTTTCTTTAGTTTCAGGCGAGTCTACACTTATTGTCTCTTTAGCTTCTGGTTTTTCTGTTGCATCTAGAATTAAGGTACCTACATCTGCATGCGCAACTATATCAGTCAGTGGTGCAAAAATTAATGAAGCTGTTATTAATAACATTATTATTTTTTTCATATTTGCCTCCCAATTTCTATAAGCTATT
>CAZSLV010000089.1:0-7878 GCA_964607545.1 uncultured Gudongella sp.
TGGCGTATATGTATAAAAATTAATATTTAGAGGGGGTTTTTTTGATTTTATTATTTAGAAAATTGTTTGTAAGTTTAGGTGGTTCATGTTTAGAATGGTGTTTTAGGTTTTTGGGAGAGAGGTTTGTTGGTGTATTTTGGGATGATGGGTTTGTTGTATAGGGTTATTTATTGGATGGGGGGAATCTGGTCATGGGTTTATTTGTGGTAAAGCGGGTAAACAGAGTCGTTTACCCCTACGATTATTCAATAATTCTGGTAAAAAAGATTTAGATAGGCCTGGGGGTTAGATAAATAGTTCAAGATCGTAAAGGGTTTGTCATCCAGAGCGGAGCGAAGGATCTTGTTTTTTTAAAACAAAAGATTCCTCATTTCATTCGGAATGACAATCACCACTATGACTTACCCTTACTTTTCTTTTATTATATCATTTACCTTGGCTACGATTATATCTATGGCGACCTTGTTGTGGCCTCCTTCTGGGATTATTATATCTGCGTATCTTTTTGTGGGTTCTACAAATTGTAGGTGGGCTGGTCTTACTGTGTTCATGTATTGTAATATTACTGAGTCTAGGGTTCTTCCTCTTTCTTTAATATCTCTAAGGATTCTTCTTATTACCCTTACATCAGAATCTGTATCTACAAAGATTTTTATATCTAAGAGGTCCCTTAACTCTTCATCATAAAGGATAAGGATACCTTCAAGGATAATTATGTGTCTTGGTTCTACATGGATGGTTTCTTTTTTCCTGTTGTGGTTTTCAAAGTCGTATATGGGCTTTTCTATGGGTTCATTTTTCATAAGCTTTTTTAAGTGACTTATAAGTAGCTCATTGTCAAAGGCAAAGGGGTGGTCGTAGTTGGTTTTAATTCTTTCCTTTAAACTTAGGTCGCTTTGGTCCTTGTAGTAGGAGTCTTGTTCTATAACTGCTACATTTTTATCTGTGATTGATTTAAAGATTTCTTTTGTAACAGTGGACTTGCCAGACCCAGTCCCACCTGAGATGCCTATTAGAATTGGATTTTTCATACCTAATCCTCTCTCTCTTTTCTTATTAAATCATACCTTGAAACTTCTTTATCTAACCTGATTTTTATAATTTGCTGGGCATGGGGGGCAACATCAATTTTATTGTCCTTATCATCCCACATTTCTTTTATCTCTTGAATAAAGAAATCTTTATTTGGTCCAAAAAACTCTAACTTATCTCCCTTAAAAATCCTATTTCTTTGTTCAACTGTAGCAAGCTTTTTATCCTTATCATAATCAAGGACCATACCTACAAAGTCATAGCCCCTAAGGTAGGAGCTTGTTTCATATATTTGTCCTTCTTCTTTTGGATTGCCAAAAAAGAAGCCACTTGTAAAGTCCCTATGGCTAACCTTTCTTATTTCATCCATCCACTCTTTTTTATACTTGTAGTTTTCCTTATCCTTTAAGTATTCATCTAGGGCTATCCTATAGGCCCTGACAACAGTTGCCACATAGTAGGAGCTTTTTACCCTTCCCTCAATTTTTAAGCTAGATATGCCAGCTTCAATAACACTTGGCAAGTGTTCAATCATAGCAAGGTCCTTTGAGTTAAAAAGAAAGGTCCCCTTATCATCTTCTACTATTGGAAAGTATTGGCCTGGTCTTGTTTCTTCCATAACATAGTACTTAAACCTACAAGGCTGCGCACAGTCCCCCCTATTTGCATCCCTTCCTACCATGTAATTTGAAATTAAGCACCTGCCTGAGTAGGACATGCACATGGCCCCGTGGACAAAGGCTTCTATTTCCATATCTTTTGGTAATCTCTTACTTATGCTTGTAATTTCATCTAGGCTTAACTCCCTTGCTAAAACAACCCTTCTTACCCCTAAACCATACCAAAACATTATTGTTTCATAATTTGTAACACTAGCCTGGGTACTAATATGGATTTCCATTTGAGGTAAAGTTCTTTTAATAATAGCAAACATACCTGGGTCTGATACTATTAGGGCATCTACTCTTATATTGTTTAAATCTTCAAGATAGCCTTCAAGGCCTACTAAGTCTTCATCGTGGGGTACTATATTTAAGGTTATATAAACCTTTTTTCCTCTTTCATGGGCAAATTCTACCCCTTCTTTTATTTCATCTATTGAAAAGTTCTTTGATGCCTTCCTAAGGCCAAAGGCCTCTCCCCCTAAATAAACTGCATCTGCACCATATAAAATTGCCATTTTTAATTTTTCTAAGTCACCTGCGGGGGCTAATAATTCTATTTTTTTCAATCAATTTCCTCCTTGTAAGTTAAGGCTAGGCCATCACCTATGGGTATAACGCTTGTAGATACCCCATCTATATTATTAATCCATTCTAAGTAGTCCCTGAGTCTTGTTACTATTGTCTTATTTCTTCTATCAAGGGGGGCTTTTTTTGCTACCATCCCCTTATAAAGGACATTATCAGAAACTATTAATCCCCCATCTTTTATAAGCTTAAGGGAATAGTCCATAAATTCTATATATTGCCCCTTGGCTGCATCTAAAAATATAAAGTCATAGGTCTTACTTAAGTGGGGGAAGGTTTCAAGGGCATCCCCTTCAATAAGCTTAATTTCTTTTTCATAGCCTGCCTTTTTTATATTTAAGATAGCTTCTTCAACCATCTTTGGGTCTTTCTCAAGGGTAGTTATGGAAAAATCCCCCTCTAGAGCCCCTGCCATTACAAGGGCAGAATAGCCTATTGCTGTTCCAACTTCTAAGATTTCTCTTGGCCTTTGTAGTTTTATTAAAAGCCTTAAAAGCTGGGCAACTTCGGGGTGGACTATGGGAACCTTATTGTCTTTTGCATAAGCTTCAAGACCCACTAAAAATTCACTTCTTATGGGAAGAAGGTCCCTTATATATTCACTTATATAATCTTTATTTATACCTGGCATAAAGGCTACCTACCATTCCCTGTACTTGGATGCTTTTTTGTGGACATAGAGAATTAAGGAACCAAATATGGCTACAGAAACCAATTCTCCTGCTGCAATACCTAGGACTGTATAAATGTAGGGGATTCTTGTAAAGTAGGAAACCCAAATTGACACTATAAGTCCATTTAAAATTACAGGTGGTGCCATTCCTATGTACTTATTTTTGGTCTTTGATGTTAAGTAAGCTGCAAGTAAGGTTACAAGGGCCCCTCCTATGATATCTACAAGGCCAAAGCCTGAATAGGGGGCAAGTAGGAAGTTTGCCAATAAGACACCTACAAATAAGCCTGGGACTGCTGCTGATTCAACTAGGGGTAGGAGGGTTAAGCCCTCTGCTATCCTAAGCTGGATGGGTCCAAAGGTTAAATTTGCAACTGGAAATGGCAATGCTTGTATTAGGATAAGGACTAAGTAGATGGCAGCTATTAAACTAGCCTTGGTTAAATATCTAATATTCATAAGATCAATCCTTCCATCTTTATAAATTTACAATTAAGGGAACAAGTATGGGTACTGAAAAAGTACAAATTGCCCCTGATATAAATGCTAAAATAGCAGTTTCTGAATCTGTTGCCCTAGCTATTATGGGAAGTCCTGTGTCCATTGCTGCAGCTCCAACAGGTGCTATAGCTTCAGTAAAGCCTATTTTACTTGCTATAAGAGGGATTATCATAAAACCAATTAATTCCCTTACTACATTTGAAATAAAGGCTAGGGTTGCCAATTCATTTGAATGGTTAGAAAGTAGTATTGATGATAGGGTATACCATCCAAGCCCTGCCCCAATAGCCCCTGCTTCATTGTAGGGTATGCTAAGAAAAAGACCTGCAAGGATTGACCCTGTAATACTTCCTATTATTATCATAACCGGTATTAAGAGGATTTTAAAGCCCATATTTTTAACTTTTTTAAAGACTGACCTATTCATACCTATATCTATACCTACAAAAAATAATAAAAGCATAAGTCCTATGTCAATAAATAAATCAAATGGAATTACAAAGCCATCTGGTATTAAAAAATAACCAATCCCAATGCCAAGGGCTACTGATAAAATGATTTTTTTAGTCATTTTTCACACCTCCCTTTAGTATTCCCCTTATTAAAAATACCCCAAGGACAGAAAATGATACCGTAAATATGGATATAACAAAGGCTGAAAAACCTATACTAAAGAAGGATGATACAACTGTATCATCCATTCCAATTTTTATTCCCATGATAAACAAGAGTAAAAGTAAAAATATGGTTTGTATATCCCCTAGTCGAGATGATAGTTTTTCATTTATTTTACCCCTTGCACCAATTAAAGCACCAATTAAGATTACTCCTAGATACATTAAAAGTCTTGTTGTCATATTAAACTCCTTATATTTCCATGATTATTGGTAAGATCATTGGATTTCTCTTTATAGTTCCATAAAGGAAGGTCCTTAAATCATTTCTTATGTTTGATTTTATAGTTGACCATTCCTTAATTTTCTTAGCTTCTATATCTTCTAGGGTCTTTTCAACTATCTTTCTAGCTTCAACCATTAAGTCTTCTGATTCCCTAACATATACAAAGCCCCTTGAAACAAGGTCTGGTCCTGCTGCTACCTTACCAGTAGACTTATCCATGGTAACTACCACAACTATAAGGCCATCTTCTGATAGGTGTTTTCTATCTCTTAATACTATATTTCCAACATCCCCAACCCCTAGTCCATCAACTAGGATATGGCCTGATGGGACAGATGCCCCAAGGACAGCTGAGTTCTTGGTAAATTCTAAACTTTGTCCGTTTTCTAAAACAAATATATTTTCATCTGGTGTTCCCATGGCTTTACTTAGAGCTGCATGGAGTTTTAAGTGTCTTATTTCCCCATGAACTGGGACAAAGAACTTAGGCTTTACAAGGGAATGCATTAACTTTAGTTCCTCTTGACAAGCATGGCCTGATACGTGTATATCATCTAGGGCCTCATATATTACTTGGATTCCCTTTTCAAGTAGCTTATTTACTGTTTTTGATACAGCCTTTTCATTACCTGGTATTGGGGTTGCTGAAATTATAACTAAGTCATCGTGGATTAGCTCTATTTGCCTGTGTTCGCTTGATGATATCCTGGTTAGGGCACTCATTGGCTCCCCTTGGGACCCTGTCATAATTAAGACTATCTTATCCTTCCTAAAGTTGTTGATGTCCTTAATGTCAATTATGGTCCCTTCCTTATACTTTAGGTAGCCTAATTCCCTTGCAACAGTGGTTACATTTATCATGGACCTACCTGATAGGATTACCTTCCTATCGTTTAATTCTGCTGCATCTATTATTTGTTGGATCCTGTATACATTTGACGAGAAGGTTGCTACTATTATTCTTCCTTCTGCCTTGTAAAATAAGTCCCTAAAGGTTTCCCCAACCATGCTTTCACTAACAGTATAGCCTGGTCTTGTTACGTTTGTTGAATCTGATAAGAGGGCTAGTACTCCCTTATTACCTAGTTCTGCAAACCTGTTTAAATCCATTTCTGCATCTGCAATTGGGGTAAAATCTATTTTAAAGTCCCCAGTTTGTATAACTGTCCCAATTGGACTTGTAAGTGCTATAGCTGCACTATCTGGTATAGAGTGGGTTGTCTTTATAAATTCTATGTCAAAATGACCCAGCTTATAGTTTTTCCCAAAGTCTACCACATTTAATTCTGTGTTTTTTAAATTGTGTTCCTTTAATTTATTGGCCAATAAACCCAATGTTAACTTAGTTCCGTATATTGGCATGTTAATTTTCTTTAAGACATAAGGTATTGCCCCAATATGGTCCTCATGACCATGGGTTAATACTAATCCCTTAATCTTATCCTTGTTTTTGATAAGGTAGGATACATCTGGTATAACTATATCTACCCCGAGCATTTCATCTTCTGGAAAGGTCATTCCACAGTCTACTATAACGATGGAATCCTTATACTCGTGGACGGTAATGTTTTTACCAATCTCTCCTAACCCTCCTAAAGGGATTATTTTTAATTTGTTTGGTTTTGCCACTTTATCACTCCTTGATTTTTTATTTCTCTCTTTTTACCTACACCCTTTGTAGGTACTTTACTGATTTTATTTTTTTTACGCATATTAATTAACGATAATTAAGTTTCATACTTTATTAATGTAGGTGTTTTTTAATTATTTCCTCATACACATCTGTTGCTACTTCTAATTCTTCATCATCTACATGAACAAGTACTTCTTCTCCATCATCATTCATTTCTACTTTTAATATATAGGTTAAAGCATCTATTTCCTTTGCAGGCAATAGGGCAACATATTCTTGGTCATCGTAATTAAACTTAGCTTTTACTACAAATTCAATTTCATTTCCTAACTCATCATAGAAAATGTGCTTCTCTGGCATAGTATCCTCCTTTATTTCATATCTAAGTAGGTTTGTAAAATATAGGAAGCTGCGACCTTATCAATCATCTTTTTTCTATCTTCTCTTTTTATATCAGCTTCTATTAGGGTTCGCTCCGCAGAAACGGATGACAACCTTTCATCTACATATATTACTTCTATTTTAAATTTATTTTTTATTTTCTCCCCAACTAGCATGGCCATTTCACCTGAAGGACCAATTGTCCCATTCATATTCTTTGGCATGCCTACTACTACCCTTTTTATCCCATACTCTAATAATACGGCCTCTATAGCTGCCATATCCTTTTTTTTACTTTCTCTTGTAATTGTCATAAGAGGCTGGGCACTAAAGCCAAGCGGATCGCTTAAGGCAAGGCCTATTCTCTTTGTTCCTACATCTAATCCTAATATTCTCTCCATATTACCTTCCTTATATAACCTTTATACAAAACTCTGGGCATACTGTTGCACAGTAGCCACATAGGATACAATTTTCATTTGGTTTAGCTATATTATCTACCAGGGTAATACCCCCATGTTGGCACCTAGTTACACAATTTCCACACCCTATACAATAATCATGGACTATTAACTTTCTATCTTTTTTCCTTAAATTTTCACTGGTCTTTTTATTTATATACCCATTTTCTAACATTTCTATATTTGCATCTACTTCATCCACAGACTGCATGCCAATTGCAATTGAATCTAAGTAGGTCTTTTCAAAGACAAAGCTTAAAGCTTCTTCTGTCCTTGTAATTAAATGGCCCCCACCTAGGGGTTTCATGCCATATATACCTATGCCTTTTTTGTGAAGGTCCTCTAAGGCACTTAACATTTCTTCTAAGGTCCCATCTAAAATCCCAATCCCATCCTTGTTAACTATTGGGTGGATAATATCTAATTGTGGATACTTATTAATGGCAAGGGCACCCTCTACCTTGTGAGTTGAAATTCCAACAGCCCTAATCCTACCAGCTTTTTTTTCTTCTAAAAGGTATTTTAAAGCTTCAAAATGTCCCCTAATTGTATGTTCACTTTCTTGTTCATGTAGTAAAAATATATCTATATAATTAACATTTAATCCTTTAAGTGCTTTTTCAAGGCTTTCTTTGGCTAATTCTCTTGTATAGGCATAAGTTTTAGTTGCAATAACAAAATCATCCCTTGGAATTTCCTTTAGGGCCTCTTTTATATATTCATAGTTTTCATATATTTCAGCTGTATCTATAAAGTTAATACCCTTTTTATAGGCATAGGTGATTAATTCTGCCCCTTCTTTTATAGATAAGTTTGCTTGAAAAGGTGTCATGGTCAAAGACCCAAAACATAGTCTTGAAACCTCTATCCCAGTCCTACCAAGTATTCTTTTTTCCAATACATTTTCTCCCTTGTTGTTGATTTAGGTGGTTTTTATGTTCATTCGTGTCGCCCGGGATGAAGCCATGGTTATTCCTTCGTAGGGGTAAACGACTCTGTTTACCTCTTCCATGGTAAGGCGGATGGACAGAGTCGTCCATCCCTACG
>CAZSLV010000090.1:0-7806 GCA_964607545.1 uncultured Gudongella sp.
ATTGGATTTAACTTGTCTATTACTCATTTGGAAAACAGATATTTATGAATTTAAATATATCTATTGCATGAAAGCCTTTTCACATGTTATAATAATTTTACGCGTACAAAAAAACTATATTTGGAGGGAAATAATGAAGAAAATATTGTCACTATTTTTAATATTAATACTTAGCTTTACCCTTTTAACAGCATGTGCACCAAAGGAAGAACCAGTAGAAGCACCCGTTGAAACACCAGCAGAAGAACCCGCAGAAGAGCCAGTAGAAGAGCCTAGCGAACAAGCAGGAGAAATCACTAAACTTGGTCTTGGCCATGTGATATCAATTGCAAAGTCAACTGACAAAGAAGATGGTAAAAATGCAAAAGCCCAAGCTGATGTAACAATTATGGCAGTAGGCTTTGATGCAGATGGCAAGGTTGTAAGTGCTGAATTAGATGTTGCTCAAACACCTATTGAATTTGGTGAAGATATGGCCCTTGTTACTGATACAGGATCTGAATTTAAAACTAAAAAAGAACTAGGCCCAGACTATGGGATGGTAAAAGCATCTGCTATAGGTAAAGAGTGGTTTGAACAAGCTCAAGCTCTAGAAGAGTGGATGGTTGGTAAGACTGTTGATGAAATTACAGGAATGAAATTAGAAGATGGAAAGACTACAGAAGAAGACTTAGTTTCTTCAGTAACTGTAGGAGTAGACCTATACCTAGCTGCCCTAGAACAAGCTTGGGAAGAAGCAATAGATGTAAGTGGAGCAGAAACAGTAGGCCTTGGTGTTAAAACATCAATTGCAAAGTCTAAATCAGCTGAAGCTGATAAGGGAGCCCTTGCTCAAGTTGATACAATGATTGCTGCTACAGCTTTTGATAAGGATGGGAAAGTTGCAGGAACAGTTATTGATACAGCTCAAGTAAAGATTAACTATGACTTAGATGGCAAGGTAGAAACAGATAAAGAAGGAGAACTTAAAACTAAGAATGAACTTGGCATGGACTATGGCATGAACAAGGCATCTGGAATTGGCAAAGAGTGGTTTGAACAAGCTAGAGCTCTTGGCGACTGGATGGTAGGAAAGACTGTAGATGAAATTACAAGTTTAGAGTTAGAAGATGGCAAGGCAACAGATGAAGACTTAACTTCTTCTGTAACAATTGGCATAGCAGATTATCTAGAAATAGTAGAAAAGTCTTCAAAGACAGCTAAATAATATAAAAACTCCCTCAAATGAGGGAGTTTTATTTGCTAGTAACAAGGGTATTTGTTATTATAATTGAGGGTGATAAAATTGAAAAGAAAAGTGATGATTATATTATTGATAATAGGTATTACAACAAGCCTTATAGCTTGTTCAAGTGAGGTTAATTACAATAAGTACAGCAATTCCTTTTTTGATAGCTTTGATACCATAACTCAAGTAATAGGCTATACACAAAGCCAGGAAGAATTTGATAAATACGCAAGTCAAATTCACGATAGGTTCCTAGAACTTCACAAGCTCTATGATAAGTACAATAATTACGAGGGCATTAACAATATAAAAACTATAAATGACATGGCAGGTAAAGAGCCAGTTGTGGTTGAAAAAGACCTTATGGACTTAATAATCTTTTCTAAAAAGATGTATGAAGACACAAGGCAAAAGACCAATATTGCCTTTGGGTCAGTTTTAAACATATGGTCAGACTACAGGGACATGGCAGAAAGCGACCCAGAAAATGCAAGCCTTCCACCTATGGAAGACCTTATAGAAGCTTCAAAGCACACAGATATAAACAAGGTAATAATAAATGAAGAAGAAAGCACCATATATTTAGAAGACCCTCTTATGTCCCTTGATGTAGGGGCAGTTGCAAAGGGCTTTGCCACAGAAATAGTAGTTAAAGAAATGATAGAAAAAGGATTTGACTCTTGGATTATAAGTGCAGGGGGAAATATTAGGACAATCAATAAACCCATGGACCCAAGTAAGGATAGGTGGGCTGTAGGGATTCAAAATCCAGACAAGGAAATATTTGGAGATGGGGGCAATATCCTAGATACAGTATTTTTAAACAATGCCACAGTGGTAAGTTCTGGTGACTACCAAAGGTATTATTATGTGGGGGATAAGAGAATCCACCATATCATAAGCCCAGATACCCTTATGCCAGCAAAGCACTACAGGGCAGTTAATATAATTACTAATGATTCAGGCCTTGGGGACTACTACTCAACAGAAATATTTTTACTCCCCTTCGAAGAAAGTAAGGCCTTGGCAGAATCTATAGAAGACCTAGATGTAATTTGGATATTTGCAGATGGGACAATTGAAATGACGGATGGCTACAAGAAGGTTTCAAAGAGTCAAGGGGCTAGTATTAAAGACTAGAGGGAGGTAAACCATGCAAAGGACCTTAGTTTTAATTAAACCAGATGGAGTAAAGAGAAAGCTTGTTGGGGAAGTTATAAGTAGGATAGAAAAAAAGAACCTATCAATAATAGAGGCAAAGTTAGTTCTCCCAAGTGTAGACTTAATCAAGGACCACTATAGGGAACATAAAGCAAAGCCTTTTTACAAGGACCTAATTGAATTTTTAACCAGTGGTAGGGTTATGGCCCTTGTAGTAGAAGGGGAGATGGCTATTTCCATCATGAGGCTTTTAGTTGGAGAAACTGACCCAACCTGTGCAAGCCCTGGAACCATAAGGGGGGATTTTGCCCTATCAAAGTCTGAAAATGTAGTTCATGCATCTGATTCCATAGAAGCAGCAAGAAGAGAAATCGACCTTTGGTTTAAAAACTCATAAAAAGTTGTGGTTAAAGTACCCATACTGGGTATCTAATATATGAGGTGGTCACAATGAAAAAATGGATTTCAACTTTATTAATAATCATGGGTCTAGGCCTTATAGGCATGCAGTTTTTACCAGATATTTTAATAAGAAACAGGACTAAAAAAACAAACGAAATAGTAGAAGAGATTTCTATAGAACAAATTGAAGAAAACAATAAAAAAGAAGGGGTCTATGACTACAGTGTTATAGAAGATGTAGACCCTACTTCAGCCATTACTGGGACCTATAAGTTCCAAGGCGAAAATGTAATAGGTCAACTTATCATAGAAGACCTAGGCATTGACCTACCCATCTTAAAAGGGGTTACTGAACCCAATATGCTAGCAGGGGCAGCCACCATGATGCCAGATATTAAGATGGGGGAGGGAAACTACCCCCTTGCCTCCCACTATAGGAAGGACCCAAAACTTCTCTTTGGAAACCTCCTAAATGCCAAAGAAGGCATGCAGGTAAGGATAACTGATAAGGTAAATGTATATGAATATGAGATTTATGAAACAGTCCTAGTCCCTGAAACTGCTATTTATATGATAGAAGAAGGTCAAGCCAAGGAAAGGGGTAAGCCTATCATATCCCTTATGACCTGCTACTACACATCGAAAAATGGCAAGAGGTTTTTTGCCCTGGGAGAACTAGTGGACTCCTACCCCTATAGGATGAAAAACATGGAAAAAAGAGTAGGCCTTAAATAATATTTATATTGAAAAATCCTAAAATGAGTGATAAGATTAAATGTGATATTGACAAAATAATATCAGATAAGGAGGCATTTTATGGGATTTGGAAAGTTAGGCATGCCAGAGTTAATTTTAATTCTAGCTATAGCCCTAGTAATATTTGGGCCATCAAAACTACCTGAAATAGGTAAATCATTGGGCAGGGCCATCAAGGAATTTAAAGATGGAACTAATCCAGATAAAGATAAAGAAGTAAGTGAAGTAAATAAGGAAGATAACTTAAAGAAGAGAGAAAACGATGAGAAGAGGGACTAAGGAAAATCCAGAAAAGAATCTTACCCTAACTGGGCACCTAGCGGAGCTTAGAAAAAGAATTATTATTTCAGCAATCTTTTTCTTACTAGGTGCCTTTGTTGCGTACGGGTTTTCAGACCCCATCATAAGGGATATGACAAACCTTGCAAAAGACATTAAGTTTGTCTTTATATCACCAGCAGAACTCTTATTGGCAAACTTTAAAATAGCCCTCATAGGGGGCTTAATTATAGCAGCCCCACTTTTAATAATTCAAATATGGCTCTTTGTAAGCCCAGGCTTAAACAAAAAGGAAAGGTCTTATGTTTCAGCCTCCATCCTTATGGGAGGGGTATTTTTCCTTATAGGGGCTATGTTTTCCTACTATATGGTTATACCAACCATGCTGGTATTTTTTATGGGCTTTCAAATGGATATAATTGAGCCAATGATAAGCTTTTCATCCTACCTTAGTTTTATCCTAAGTACGGTTGTGGCCTTTGGTATTATATTTGAACTACCCATCCTAATGATTTTATTAACTAGGTTTGGCATAGTAAAAATTTCCTTTATTAAGAGGAATAGAAAGTACATTATCCTTGCTATCTTTGTAGTAGCTGCCATAATTACCCCACCGGATGTAATAAGCCAATTACTCCTAGCCCTACCTATGATAATATTAACAGAAGTTGGAATAATCTTATCATCCTTACTTGCTAAAAAAGAAAAGTAAAATAAAAAACTCTCCAAAAGGAGAGTTTTTTCTATATGTGTGATATTATTATTTTGCACTTTCTAGGGCAGCGTTAACAGCATCAATAATACCGTTACTTGTCATAGTAGCACCTGAAACTACTTCAACTTCAGTTGAATTCTTCTCTACTATAGCAGCTGGAATTTGTTCTAAAGCTGGATCAGCAATTCCGTCTGTCTCTTCTTCTTCTACTAAGTTAACTGCAGCTATCTTACCATCAGCAACTTCAACAGAAACTTTTAACGGATACATTCCTTCAGCTTCGCCTTCATAAGTACCATCTTTATAAGTTGGTCCACTAGCGCCACAACCTGTAAGAACTACAGCTAAAAGCATAAGTACAAGAGATAGTGATAATATTCTTTTCATTTTTTCAACTCCTTATTCTTTTTTTCTAACTCATAAATATTATACAATGTATAAGAAAAAAACTCAAGTAAATATTTGTAAGATGCCTATATTCCAATGCTTAGGACTAGTAGTGTAAAGTGTAAAAGAATTCTTTTATAAAATATAAAAACAAAAAATTACTCAATATGACATTGTTAGAGTATACTAGGGGTATAAAGAATAATAAAATATAAACACCAAAGGAGACTACAAATGGATAATTCAAAAAACAGGTACCACCACAAGTACGACATGGGGGAACTTAAGATAATGACAATTGAAATGTTAAATAGGAGGGGGGTTGAGCTAGTAGACATAGCTGAAATAGTTCTTGAACTTCAAAAAGACTACTACGAAGACCTAACCATAGAAAAATGCCTAATAAACATAGATGCTGTCCTAAGTAAAAGAGAAATAATTCATGCCATCATGACAGGGATAGCCATAGATGAATTAACAGAAAAAAAGCTCCTCCCTGAGCCCATCCAATCAATAATAGCAGCAGATGAGGGCCTATATGGCATAGATGAAATCCTCCCCCTAGCCATAGTAAATGTCTATGGGACCATAGGCTTAACCAACTTTGGCTACCTTGATAAAAAGAAAATAGGTATAATTGATAAATTAGATACAGAAAAAGGAGAAGTTTGTAACACCTTCCTAGATGATATAGTAGCAGCCATAGCAGCAGCTGCAGCAAGTAGGATAGCCCATTCTGTTTAAACTTTTAAGTGTAGAAAAAATAAGGAGGTAGAAGATTTTTTATGAAAAACAAGAACTTAGTCATGGGAGTAGTATTAATACTTATTGGACTTGCCTGGATCTTAAGTAACCTTGGCCTAATAGACATAAACCTATACTCAAGTTTTCTCTTAATAATAAGGGGATTTTTTGACCTATGGCCTGTAATCTTAATTATTGTAGGAATAGGGATAATATTTAAAAACGACATGCTAAGTACCATCCTGTGGGTTTTATTCCTTGTTCTTCTTATTATCTACAGCTTGTTTTTTAAGGGGGATATCTTAAATACTAGAAGTAATGACTACCTTGAAGAGAAGATTTACACTGAAGAAATAAATGATAGGGTAGAGTTGGGAAACCTAGACCTTGACATTGGGGCTAGTAATTTTACAATTTCTTCTACAGATGATAAATTAATAAGACTTAAGCAAGATGGAGCCTTTAAATACAAGGTCACAAGTAAGGGGAATGTAGAAAATGTAGAGCTTTCAAATAAAAGCACTAACCTCTATAACACTGGGCCAAGAAATTTAAGCCTAGAAATAAATAAAAACATCCCTTGGAAGCTAGATATAGATGTGGGGGCTGTATCAGGAGACCTTGACTTAAAAGATATCATAGTTAAAGATATAGACCTAGATATGGGGGCAGGTAATCTTGAAATTAGCCTGGGTAATTTAAGTGAAAAGTCCTACCTTGATCTTGATGCTGGGGCTTCTAAAATTACCATTAACCTACCCAAGGATTCTGGTTTAAAAGTAGATTTTGATGGAGCCTTAAATAGCTCAAATATAGACTCTTTAGCCTTAACTAAACTTGGTGATGGAAACTACATTTCAAATAACTACGAAGAAGCAAAAGTTAAATTTGAAATAGAAGTAGATATGGGAGTAGGAAGTTTTGAAATAAACTTCTACTAATAAAAAAAGCCTAAGATAAAAATATCTTAGGCTTTAAATTTACTTGTCGTTAATTTCTACAAAGTCACGAGTTTGCAAGTACCATCTTAGCTCAGCCTTGGTTTCTCCTTCTCCAGCATCTGGGAACCTAAAACAAGCTGCAGTACCCTTTTTAAATCGAAGGAAGGTCCCTGAAATTTCTTGGCTCCACAGTGAAAGATAAGGTTGCTGGCCAACTACTATAGCAGCATCCCCAGGCTCAACTTCATCAAGAAGTTCTCTCAAGTGTCTTACACTACTACCAGTTCCAAGAAAGTCCAAATACTTTGGATCATCAAGCTTTAATTCCTCAACTAACATTTCAGCAGTTTCCCTAGCCCTAACCTTTGGACTAGAATAAACCTTTACATTATCATAAGAAGAAAGCATTGTCTTAAAACCAGAAACACTCTTCTTTAACAAGTTCTTCCCCCTAAGAGAAAGAGACCTTAAATCATCACTCTCAGCTTTTTCCTTATCCTCAGCCATCCCATGTCTATACAGTATAAGATATTTACTCATATATGATTCCCCTTTTTAAATAAAGTTTGTATTAAGGATAATACCCACTTATCCCCAAGCCTACCCGAAATTAATAAACTATTACACATACACTAAATATACCCTATCCCCAGAAGTAATTCAAGAGTAAATAGAAAATAAAATCTTCCCATTTCTTTGAGAATTGTGGCTTGTGAATTGTGAATTGTCATGATATAATCATTCAGTAACCGAATGAACAAAGGAGAAAACAATGGACACCTTAAAGAACAATAGTTTTTTTATACCCACAAATAAATACAAGGAACTCCTAGTCCTAGAAGCTGTACACAAAAACCCAAAGACAACCCAAAAACAACTTGGGGAAACCATAGGGGCAGCAGCTTCCATGATTAATGCCTACATAGAAGAATGTGAAATGAATGGCTACATAAAAAGAGAATATAAGACTACAAAAAATGTCCTTTACCATATAACTAAAAAAGGAATTAAGAGGAAAAAATACCTAAATATAAGCTACCTTGAAGAACTAATGGACCTTCACAAACTAGCAAAAGATGGAATAGAAATCTTTCTTAAAGATGTAGTAAAAAAAGGCTACAAAAATATAATCCTCTACGGAGCAGGAGAAGTAGCAGAAATAATCCTAAGTGTAATAAACGACAAATCAGTAA
>CAZSLV010000091.1:0-7671 GCA_964607545.1 uncultured Gudongella sp.
TTTATATGGGTAAGTACCCCACCAAATTTTTAAAGGAGGGCTTAAATGGAAAAAACACATGCTATAGATCTAGTAAATATTACAAAAGAATTCGGGGATGTTGTAGTTTTAGATAATATCTCCCTATATGTAAGACAAAATGAATTTTTAACCCTTCTTGGGCCAAGTGGTTGTGGGAAAACCACTACTTTAAGGATTATTGGGGGATTTGAAAAGCCAAGTGAAGGCAATGTTTATTTTGATGATAAAGACATTACTAACCTTCCACCCTACTTAAGGCAAATTAACACAGTATTTCAAAGGTATGCTTTATTTCCACATTTGAATGTATTTGAAAATATAGCCTTTGGCCTAAAGATAAAGAAAGTAGGCAAAAAGGAGATAGAAGAAAAAGTAGCCAATATGTTAAAATTGGTTAACCTATCTGGTTTTGAAAATAGGGACATAGAGTCTTTAAGTGGGGGCCAGCAGCAAAGGATAGCTATTGCCAGGGCCTTGGTCAACGAACCTAAGGTTTTGCTCCTAGATGAGCCCCTAGGGGCCTTAGACTTAAAGCTAAGAAAGGATATGCAAATTGAATTAAAGTCTATTCAAAAAAGAGTAGGAATTACTTTTATTTATGTTACCCATGACCAGGAAGAAGCCTTGACTATGTCAGATACAATAGTAGTAATGGACAAGGGTAAGATCCAGCAAATAGGCACCCCACTTGATATATACAATGAACCCATCAATAGGTTTGTTGCTCAATTTATTGGAGAGAGTAATATACTTGATGGGGAAATGAAAGAGGATTATAAGGTATATTTTGCAAACCATCTTTTTAACTGCGTAGACAAGGGTTTTGGTACCAATACCCCTGTGGATGTTGTTATTAGACCAGAAGATTTAGAGATTATTGACCCACAAGGGGCAGACTTAATAGGCCTTGTTGAGAGTATAATTTTTAAGGGAGTACATTATGAGATGGAGGTTAGGACAAAAGCTTACACCTTTACTGTTCACTCTACACTAAAGAAGGATGTAGGTGATGAGGTGGGTTTGATGATAGTCCCAGATAACATCCATATAATGAGAAAGGGGGCGTAAAATGAAGTTTAAACATATAGGATACCCATACTTTTTATGGTTAGGGATATTTATACTAATCCCCTTGTTATTGGTTGCCTATTTTGCTTTTACGACAGGTGATAGCCAAAACTTTCAAACTTTTTCCTTTAGTTTGGATAACTTTAAAAGGTTTTTTACCCCAATTTACCTTAATGTCCTTTATAAGTCTGTAAACCTTGCCTTAATATCAACAATAATTTGCTTGTTAATAGGATATCCCCTTGCATATATCATTAGCAAGGAAAAGCCAAGGGTTAGGAATGTTATGATTCTCCTAGTAGTAATCCCTATGTGGATGAATTTCTTGCTTAGGACCTATGCTTGGCTTACACTTTTAGGTAAAAATGGGATTTTAAGTAAGGCCCTAGCCTATATAGGCCTAGTTGATGTCCAGTTACTTTATAATGATACTACAGTACTTTTGGGCATGATCTACAATTTTCTACCCTTTATGATTTTACCTATTTTTTCTGTCTTAATTAAGATGGACCAACACTTGATAGAAGCAGCTAGGGATTTGGGAGCTAATAGGCGGATGGTATTTACTAAGGTAATTATCCCCCTTAGCCTTCCAGGCGTTATAACAGGTATTACCATGGTATTTATACCAGCAGTAAGTACCTTTGTAATATCAGGTCTTTTAGGGGGGAATAAGTCTACCCTTATTGGAAACTTGATTGAACAACAGTTTAGGTACACGAATGATTGGCATTTTGGATCTGCCATGTCTATTATCCTAATGATTTTTATACTTATCTCCATAGCTTTTAGCTCAAAATTTGATAAGGATAAGGAAGGAAAAGGAGGTGGACTATGGTAAGTAAGTATATGAAGAGGTTTTATGCACTTTTGATTTTTATTTTTCTTTATGCCCCTATTATAATTTTGATAATTTATTCTTTTAATGATTCTAAGCTTAGGGGGTCATGGAATGGCTTTACCTTAAAGTGGTACTTTGAATTGTTTAAGAATAAGGAAGCTTTAAAAGCCCTTTACTATACCATAGTTATTGCCATTAGTTCCTCTATCATATCGACTATATTAGGAACCTTTGCAGCTATAGGTATACATGGGATGGGGGGATTTAATAAGAAGTTAATATTAAACTTAAACTACCTGCCAGTTTTAAACCCTGATATTGTAACGGCAGTAGCCTTAATGGCTTTATTTAGATTAGCCCATATTAACTTTGGATTATTTACATTGCTTTTAGCTCATATAACTTTTTCAGTTCCTTATGTTATTTTATCAATACTGCCAAAGTTAAAACAAATGAATGTCCACCTAGCAGAGGCTGCTATGGACTTAGGGGCTACACCCTTTTACTCCTTAAGAAAAATTATTATACCTCAAATCATGCCTGGTATTATAACTGGAGCCTTACTAGCCTTTACCCTCTCTATAGATGACTTTGTAATAAGTTTCTTTACAACAGGTCATGGGGTATCAAATTTAAGTATTTATATTTATTCAATGGCAAGAAAGGGTATAAACCCTATAATAAATGCTTTATCAACACTAATGTTTATATTTATGGTAGTCTTATTATTAATAATAAACTACAGAAGTGGGAAAGCCGAGAAGATGATTGAAGAAAGAAGGTAATTGAATGAAAAAAAGAATAATTTTATTGTTTGTAGTTTCCCTAGTCTTAACTAGTATCTTAAGCGGGTGTGGGGAATCAAAACCTAGCATTAATGTATATAACTGGGGAGAGTATATAAATACGGATGTATTAGATATATTTGAAGAAGAAACAGGTATAAGGGTAGTTTACGATACCTTTGCTACCAACGAAGACTTATATGTAAAAATGAAGCAAGGAGGGTCTTCTTACGATGTTGTTTTTCCTTCAGATTATATGATTGAAAGGATGATAAGGGAAGACTTGTTGTTAGAAATGGATTTAGAAAACATACCTATGTTTGAAAAGATTGATGATAAATTTTTAGATATAGATTATGATCCAAACAATATTTATAGTGTGCCCTACATGTGGGGGACAGTAGGTATTATATACAACACAAAGATGGTAGATAGGGAACTTACGGCTTGGGCTGATTTATGGGATGAAGCATTTTCAAAAGAAATAATTATGCTTAATAGCCAAAGAGATACCCTAGCAGTTGCTTTAAAGAAGCTTGGCTACTCCATGAATACAAGAAACATCAAGGAACTTGAAGAAGCAAGGGATGAGTTAATAGCTCAAAAACCCCTAGTTTTGGCTTATTTAGGAGATGAAGTTAAGGATGTAATGATTGGGGGAGAGGCTGCCATAGCTGTAGTTTGGTCAGGCGATGCCCAGGCTATGATAGAAGAAAATCCAGATTTAAAATATGTAATTCCTGCTGAAGGTACAAACTTATGGGTAGATGCCATGGTAATACCTAAAAATGCAGAAAATGTTGAAGGGGCAGAAAAGTTTATTAACTTTATGACTAGGCCAGATATAGCAGCAATGAATGCTGATTATATAGGCTACTCATCACCTATACCTGAAGCGATTTCTTTGTTACCAGAAGAAGTGCAAAATAGCAAGGTTGCATATCCAAGTGAGGAAGAATTAGGGGAAACAGAAATATTTATGGACCCTAAGGATATAATTGGAGAATACGATAGAATATGGACAGAAATTACTAGCGCCCAATAAAAATATATTTAAAAAGGTTAATTACTTATTTAGAGTAGTTAACCTTTTTCATTTAGTGGTATAATAATTTATAAGTGCAAAAATAAAAGACTAAAATAGGAGGTAGGTTATGCATTTAAGTTTTCTAGGGGCAGCAGAAATGGTTACAGGATCAAATTATTTACTAAGAACCAATAAGCATAATATCTTAATTGATTGTGGCTTGTTTCAAGGCAATAAAGAAATGGAAAAGCTAAACTATAAAGACTTTCCATATAATCCTTCTGAAATTGATATTTTAATCTTAACCCATGCCCATATAGACCACAGTGGGAGAATACCTAAGCTTGTTAAAGAAGGTTTTAGGGGAAGGATTATATCTACTAAGGCCACTTATGACTTAAGTGAGGTAATGCTTTTAGACAGTGCAAAGATTCAAGAATATGATGCAGAGTGGGAAAATAAGAAGAGAAAAAGAAGCGGGCTTACTGAAATAGAACCCCTATATACCATAGAAGATGCAGAAGAAAGTTTAAAGTATTTTGAAGGCTACCTTTATGGACAAAAGATAGATATAAATGGGGAATTATCCCTTAGGTTTAGGGATGCAGGTCATATCCTAGGGTCTTCTATCTTAGAACTATGGGCTAGTGAAGGTGGTAAAACTACAAAAATTGTATTTTCAGGTGACCTTGGAATGCCAGGTAGGCCTATAATTAGCAAGCCTGAGTTTATAGATAGTGCAGACTACCTAGTAATGGAGTCTACCTATGGGGATAAGGACCACCCTCCATTTAAAGAAAGTACAGAAAAATTAATAGAGATAATAAATAAGACTGCTAAAAGGGGAGGGACCGTGATAATCCCTTCATTTGCAGTGGGTAGAACTCAAGAGTTAATATATGAATTAAATCAATACTATGAATATAATGAAATAGACGACCATATGAAGATACCAGTTTATATTGACTCTCCTATGGCTGTAAATGCAACGGAAGTATTTCAAAGGAACTCTGGCACCTTTAATGAATTAACACAAGAGATGATTTTAAAGGGAGATAACCCCTTTACCTTTGAAAACTTAAAATATATTAGATCAACCGAAGAGTCCATGGCCCTAAACAAGGCAGACTTTCCAAAAGTTATAATATCAGCAAGTGGTATGGCTACTGCTGGAAGGGTTAGACACCATTTAAAGCATAATCTGTGGAACCCTAAAAACAGTCTAGTCTTTGTAGGCTACCAGGCCCAAGGGACCCTGGGCAGGCTCCTCCTAGATGGCATAGATAAGGTTAAACTTTTAGGCGAAGATATAGATGTTGCCTTAGAAATATATGATTTAGAAGGATTTTCCGCCCATGCAGACCAGTCTTTTATGCTTGAGTGGATGAGTCATTTTGAAAACCATCCAAAAAAGGTGTTTTTAGTTCACGGGGAAAGTGAAACTGCTGAAATTTTTTCAAATATAATTAAGGATAAGTTTAAGTGGGAAACCATAATTCCTAAACTAGGGAACTCTTATAGGATAGATTTAGAAACACTTGAAAAAGAAGAAGACCTTGAGTTTAAACCAGAAGAATTAAGGGCAGATATCTTAAATGAATTAGAGTCAATAAATGGTCAGTTTGCATCCCTTATGAAAAATTCACAAGGACTTCTTAATGAGGAAATTTTAAAATCTAATTATGACTTGGTAAAAAATAGACTTATTGAATTAGAAAGTCAATTAATGGACTTAAATATACTGGTTGGAAAATAAGGAGGAGTTAGAGATGAAGTATCTAGAAAGTTTTTCAAATAATCCCTACTATAATTTAGCTTTTGAAGAGTATTGCTTTAAAAACCTCCCAAAAGACGAGGACTTTGTTTATCTTTGGATAAATTCCCCCACGATTGTTGTAGGCAAGAATCAAAATACCCTAGAAGAGATAAATTTAGACTATGTAAAGAAAAACAAGATAAATGTGGTCAGGAGAATAACAGGAGGAGGGGCAGTTTACCATGATCTAGGCAACCTAAATTTTTCTTTATTTACTAATGCAGTTGGCAAGGAAAGAATCGACTTTGGTCAAATTAACATCCCTATTTTAAAATCTTTAGAAAAGTTTGGATTAAGTGCAGAACTATCAGGCAGGAATGACCTAACCCTAGATGGGAAAAAAATATCTGGTATAGCCCAAAGTGTTTGGAAAAAGAGAATTTTAAACCATGGGACCATATTGTTTGATACAGACCTTAGCGTTTTATCAGAAGCTCTTAATGTAAAAACCGACAAGATGGCTTCAAAGGGTGTTAAATCAGTTAAATCAAGAGTTACTAATATTAAACCTTATATGAAAGATGATATATCAATATTAGAGTTTAAAGATATGCTTTTAAAACATATTTTTAAAGATAGGGATGAAGAACCTGTAGAATATAAATTGAGCATGGAAGAATTAAGTGAAATTCAAAAGCTTTACGAAGACCGCTACAATAGGTGGGAGTGGAATTATGGAGAATCACCAGATTTTGATTGGAAAAACTACAAGAGGTTTACATCTGGGTCAATTGAATTAAGGTTAAAAATCAAGGCTGGCCTTATAGAAGAGGCAAAAATTTATGGAGATTTTTTTGGTACAAAGGATGTTTCTGAATTAGAAGAATTATTAAAAGGTTTAAAATATGATAGGGAAGAAGCGGAAGTTCTATTTGACAAGGTTGAAATAAACGATTACTTTGCAAATGTAGAAAGAGAAGAATTTTTAAGCTTTATGTTTGATTAATAGAATTTTTGACTTAATTATATTAATAAAGGAGCAATTGATGAAAAAATTTATTTTAGTATTACTTTTATTAATTCTTGTAGGTGGCCTTCTATCGTTTTTCTTCTTGCCTGATTATTTAAATATGACATATAACACAGAAGATGAAGTCATAGAAGTAGAACCTGGTGACTCTCTTTCTGTTGTATCAAGAAAGCTTTATGATGAGGGAATTATAAAAAGCAAGACTTGGCTTACTTATAAGGGAAAGGATATAGCTAGAAAAATTAAGCCAGGGACCTATGTTATAAGTAAAGATTCTTCCATTTATGATGTTTTTGAACTTATACAAAAGGGAGAAAAACAAGCACCCATAGTGGCAACCTTCCCAGAAGGTTTTATCCTATACCAATTTGCCAATAAAGTTGAAGAATTAGGACTAGGAAGTAAGGATGCCTTCCTTAAAGAAACAGAAGACTATTATGATAAAAACTTAAACGATGAATTTTCAAATGATAACTTGTTTTTTTCCATGGAAGGTTACCTTTTTCCCGAAACATATTACTTCCTGAAAAACCAATCCCTAGGGGAAATAGTAGATACCCTCTATAAGACAGGCTTAAGTGCATGGGATGATGAGATGGTTGATAAACTATCAGAATCTAAATACACTAAGCATGAAATTTTAACCATAGCATCCCTAATCGAAAGAGAAGCATATAATGATAAGGAAAGACAAACTATTAGTGGGGTTATATATAATAGGTTAAAAAAAGGCATGCCCCTGCAGATAGATGCAAGTGTGATTTATGGGATTGGACAAGGAAGGGAACACATGACCAAGGTCTTATTTAAAGATTTAGAAAGTAACAATCCCTATAACACCTATGTAATTAAGGGAATCCCACCAGGGCCTATTTCAAACCCCGGGAAAAAATCAATTTATGCAAGTTTGTTCCCACAGGACCATGATTACCTATATTATGTTATGGGGGAAGATGGCCATGTATTTGCAAAGACCTTTGAGGAACACAAGATAAATGCTGATAAATACAGGAAATCTCAATAAAAAAAAGACCTATTAAGGTCTTTTTTTAACTAAATACATGGTGCCGAAGGCGGGACTTGAACCCGCACGGTGTCGCCACCACTGGATTTTGAGTCCAGCACGTCTGCCAATTCCATCAC
>CAZSLV010000092.1:0-7606 GCA_964607545.1 uncultured Gudongella sp.
CTAGGATATATTTATCTATTGAATAGGGATCTTTTTGCATTTTTTCAATTATATCTTTACTTATTGTAATTTCAAAGTCCTTCATTGATATTTTAAAATTATTGTTTTCTTTTTTTAATTCGACTTTTTCTTCAAATTCCCTGCTTAAGGCTTTAGTTATTACTTCAATAAATTCTTCTGCCTTCATATTTTTTGCCATATATCCTCTTATAAATCCACTTGTATTCATATCATCATCTCCTGCCCCTATATTTATAAAACAAAAAATCTTCTTACCCATGGAATAAGAAGATGTGAATTGAACCTGTTTCACCTCCTTATCGATATTTTAGCTGGACCACCTTACAAGCTTTTGCAGGTTGGTATAGGGTTATAGAGCTAAATCTCTACCCTAACTCTTAATATATTGGTGTTAATTTGTAAGTTCATTATAACATAGGGGATAATTTAATGCACTTATAAAGGAATTTTTTGTAAAATTTTTAGAATAAAAGTATTTGCTTAGGGGTATTTAAAATATATGGTACTAATCTAGTAAAAAAATTAGAAGGGGTGCAATATGATAAGTGAAAAGGAAGTTTTTGATTTAATCGAGGATTATGACATAGGGATGATGACGAATATTAACGAGGATGGTAATCTTGTAAGCCATCCAATGACTAGGAAGGGAGATTTACGGGAGGATGCTCTTTGGTTCTTCTCAAAGAGAAATTCTGAAAAAATTAGAGAATTAATAAAAAATAATACTGTAAATATCTCTTTTACAGGTAAGGAGTACCTTTCAGTAAGTGGGATAGTTGAAATAGTAGATGATATAAGCTTAAAGAAAGAATTTTGGTCAAAGGACCTGGAAGCATTTTATGAAGGTGGACCTGAGAGTAGTGACACTGTTCTTATAAAGCTAAATATTGAAAGTCTAGAATATTGGACCACAGACAATATCTTTAAGAGCGCCTTTGAATTTGTAAAGGGAATTGTTACAGATGAAAAATCCGATCTTGGTAATCATGATGCCCTAGACTTATAGAATGATATATAAAAGTTCAAGCTTTTTTAGCTTGAACTTTTATTATTTCCCTTAGTTAGCTTTTTTCTTCACTAATCATTTCTATAAAAACTTCTACCAAATTAGGTTTTAATCCTGTTACTTGTCCATCCCTTAAAATTCTTATGATTTGTTCTTGATCAAGGGGTGGTCTGTAGGGCCTATTAGATCTTAGGGCATCGTAAATATCTGCAATACTGATTATTTGACTTGCAATGTGGGGTTTCCAATCAGGAAAGATTGGGGGGTAGCCTCCACCCATAAATTTTACATGGTGCTCTAGGGCAACTAAGATTGGCAACTTTGGCATATACTTTTGCTTGGATAAATACATGGCCCCCTTTAAGGGATGGGATTTGATTATTTCAAATTCCTTTGGGGTTAGGGTCCCGCTTTTACTTAGGATTTCCTTTGGTACTAAGATCATGCCAAGGTCATGTAAAAGGGCTGAATAGATGATATCTAAGAGTTCTCCTCCACTTATGCCTATATGCTTTCCTAGGGAAGCTGACAAGATGGCCACATTTATAATATGTAAATATGTGTAGTCATCTTCGCTGTTAATTTGTATTAAGTATTGTAGGGGGTTTTCAGTAAACTTAAAATTCTCTATCAAGTCAAGTGCAAGGTTTTTTACTACTTCAAAATTTAAAGGTTTATCAACATCTAAATTCTTTAGGGTCCAGATAAAGTCTTGGGCTGAGTCTAAGTCAAGTGCTGAATCAACCTTATCTTTTTTATTATCCTTTTCAACTGAAGATATCTTCCCAAGCAACAAGTGGGGGTAGTCAGAGCTTTCTAAGTCTTCTTGCCCAAATGTCTCTGTAAGAAAGCTAGTAAACTCTTCTTGGTCTAGACCTTTTAAAAACACAATCTCATCTATGTCTACTCTATTTAATGCTTTTATCAGGGACTGGCTTACTTTCCCAATGCCGACAAGGGGCTTTTGGTTAATTAGTATGTTGTCATTAAAGATTCCTATAAATAGCTTATCTTCGCTTTCAAAGACCCTAGATAGGTTTGACATAAGCCTTTCAATTAAAAGTATAGTTTGGGGATGCTTATCTGAGTATAGCCTTTGAGAGTTAATTGCCCCTAGCAAGTCTTGTACAATTTGATTGTTTTTGTCAAAATCATTATTCATAGCTTACTCCTATCAAATGTTTTTTTATCACTTTAAGGTTTTTTGGTGATAAGCTAAACCACTTTTTCATCAAGCCTTTTGACAAGCCTTGGTAGGACTCCTTATCTATTACAGAGACTGTATCAATTGTTTTTAATATATATTTTAAATGCTCTTTGCTGATGTAGAAGGTTTTTATTTTTGCTACCAAGCTTTCTATGCTTTCTTTAATTTTATATTCCTTGATCAAATCTAGTAATTCATAGATAAGAATATTATCATCGCTTTGTATTATTTCATCTATTATGCCCTTAGCCTTTTCATCTTCTTGGGTTAACAAGATGTTAATTGCAAGTAATTTAGCATCAATTATATTAAGGGATAAGAGTTTTATTACAAGAGACCTTGGTATAATCTTGTAATTATCTTTAATAAGTGGAATAAATAATGAAATATCCTGGATTTGATCGCTAATTATTTTTTCAATTATCTTAACACTTGCAACTTCTCCAAATTCGAAAACAAGTTTGAGGATGTCCTCTCTGGTGTCTTTATCCTCTTCTTCAAGATAAGAATCTAGTAACCAATTGATATTCTTTGGCCCACTTGCTTTTAAGATCTCAAAAATATAAATATCTTTGTAGGCCTTTTTCTTTTTTACTGCTTTAGAGATTCCAAAAATCGGGGTTTCTTTTCTTAGGTAAAAACCAATTACTTCTTCATTTAATAAGGAATGGATAAATTGAAAGTCCCCCAGGTCAATAAACTCATTTATAATAGTATGGATGTTTTCTAAAAAACTTTTATGAAAATCTAAATTAGAATCGCTTTTGTATAAGTTGATTAGGGCTTTTAGTATGGTTTTATTAACTAGGCCCTTGTCAAATAGGTCAATCTTATCTAACTTGTTAATAGAATCAAGGTCAAATGCTAGTAAATTTTGCAAGTGCTTACTATAGTCATCAGATAAATACATTTCATAGGGTTCTTTTTCCATAAGCTTATTTATGTATTCCTGGTTTATCCTGTCACTAGCTTCATCTTCTGTGAGTTCTTTATCATTCTCTAGTACTCTAAGCAGGTCTACAAGTGAAGGTGATGATGGGTTTTCTTTTTCTTTTAACATTTTTAAAATTGCTGAGACAACTTCTTCTGATAAACCTAAAATATAATCTGAAGCTTCATCTTCTGACATTTTTTTCATCTCTTCCATAGCCATAAGGATTAACTGGTCTTTTTTCCCAGAGCCTAGCTTTGGATATAAACTTTGTAGGGCCTTTTTTATTTGGTTTTTATTTAACTTCGTATCATTTAGCCCTAGCATTTCATCTTCATAACCATATACAACACTAGAGTAATCCATCTCTTCAATTTCTATCGCATTTATGTTGTACATATCAAGTTGAATATCAAGGTGGTAGAGTAGTTTGCTCTTTTTTGGTATGGAATTTAATAGGTTTAAAAATTCCTGTATTGAATTAGCACCAATACCTGGATTTAAGCTTATGGAAAATATACCCCGATCACTTAATAAGTGGGCAAGGTAGCTTGCTTTAGGATTGTTATCGCTATAGTCTAGGTCATTAATTGCTAGGTTATCTCCTAGGGCTGCAATCCTAATCTTTGGTGTTATCTTATGTAGTTCATTAATAACCTTCATCAAATCCGAAGCTGACTGGTCTAAAAAATCATGGTCATGTGAATACAAAAGATTTTTCTTTTCTAATATCACTAACTTATTTAAAAAATCATCGTATATGTCTTTCAAATCAATCTCCCTCGCATTTTATAGTTATTTTTTATCTTAAGTTTCATCCTTTAGCATAATAATAATATTTTATCACATTTTGTTATTAAAAAAAGATAAGCTATAAATTAATCTTACCATAAATACCATATAAAAACCTCCAAGCTAGATTTTTGTTTTACTTAATCTAGCTTGGAGGTTTACATTTAAAAGTTGTTAGTTTAAAGCTTATTTCATCCAAACACCATCATATAAGTCTTTTGCATCCCTAGTAAGAGGGAAGACATCTCTTTTGTTTATATGTTCTAGGGAGAACTTCCTATTTAAGGCTGCAAAGTGTTTTAGACCAAAGGAAATCCTGTTTAGATAAGAATAAACCCCTATGGCACCTGGTGAAAAGTTATCTGCTGCTTCTCCATAGAGACCTCTTAATTCAGGTAGGTCTAGGAATATTTCATCTATTGTTGTCCCGTATTTAGTATAAGCTTTTGGAATGTTCCCTTCTTTTATCATTTCTCCTGCCTTTTTAGCGCTCATAGCTGCCGCCATGGCCCCCCTACATATTCCAACTATGGAAATATATGGGGCTCCTAGGGCAAGGGCCTTATATACTTGGTCTTCCATAACTATCCCGCCTGTTATGGCTACCTTTGGGAGGTCTAAACCTTCACCATCTAATTTTCTAAGGATTTCTACAAGGATGCTACCCATTGATACTGTTGGTAGGCACCATTCGTTCATCATCTTACAAGGGCTGTAACCTGATCCTCCACCTGCACCATCAAATGTTACCATATCAACATCACATTTTACTGCTAAACGCAAGATGTGTTCTAAGTCTTCTGGGTCAAAGCCCGCCATTTTAAAGTAAACATTTTTCATTCCTATACTTCTTAAGTAATCAATTCTTTCTACAAGGTAGTCTTCTTTCCACATTGGCAACCTGCCATAAGTATAAAAAGCTGGTGAAGCTTTCTTTTTATATGCTTCTTGAACCATTGGGTCAGATGGATCTGGGTAGACAAGGAAGCCATCTTTATGTTTTTTTATTGCATCTTCAAGGGTCTTTATCCTAACTGCTGGTTGGGTTCCCTTGGCTGACTGACCAAATTTAAATTCAATAGCCTCAGCACCGCATTCTTTAATTACATAATCTGATACACCTTGTTGGTCATCATCATAGTTAGTTTGTAATATAATTTGTCCGTAACCATTGTAGTATTTTTGAAAGGCTCCTAAAAACTCCTTTAATATGGGTGCATGGACAACTTTTCCATTCTCATATTTTAGGTTGGGGTCTTTTCCTGCTGCACTTTCTCCAATTACTGTTAAAACACCTGCCATGGCTGCTCCCCCAAAGTAATCTTGCCAATTCATTTTAATTAGGGCTGGTAGAATAATAGGTAGCTTTAGTTTTACAGGGTTTCTTTTTCCCACTGTGGTTTCTAAATTGACATGGTAGATATTTGCCTTATCTGGGTCTTCTTCTACCCCCATAGCTCCAAAGACTCTACCGTTTATATTAAAGTGGGAGTAGTCAATTGGATAATTTTTTTCTGATGCTATTTGATTGTCCCCAGTTGTATTTGGATATACAGCATCCATCCCAAGTACGGCTGATAAACCAATCTCACATGTTCCTAGACAATCTGATGTACATAAGGAACACATGCCAGAGAACAAGCAAAGATGTGCTGGATCTCTCATTCTAGTTTGATTAAATGCAGAACCTAATACAGGACTATAAGACATAATCATTACCCTCTTTCTTTAGTTTTTAAGTACTTTTACCTCTTCTATAATAATTATACCAGAAATATCCATAGAGGGTTGCTAGTTTTCCCTTTTAATTGATAAATTTATGTGGATATCTAAAAAACTTTAGTTTCTTTTAAGTGGAAAAATATATAATTTAAGTTTACCCTTTATAAATCTTATTTATAATCTTCATTTGCTTTATATATAAATGCGAGTATTTCAGCAATTACTTGGTAGAGTTCAGGGGGGATTTCTTCATAGAGTTCTAGACTCATCAAATAATTTATCAGCTCATTATCTTCTTTTAAGGCTACCCCACTATCTTTTGCAGCTTTAACTATATTTTCTGCAATATACCCCTTGCCCTTGGCAACTACCACTGGGGCTTGAGACTTTTTTGGGTCATATTTAATTGCTACTGCTTTTTTATCTCTTAGATCCGACACTTTACCCCTCCTTATATCTAAACCCAAATATCTATTTCAAGAGGTCTTACTACTTCAGATTTTTCTTCAAGTTTTAACCGCATACCTTCCTTGCCATCTGTAGATACTTTAATCCCATTGAAATCAACTACATACTTTTGTGATTCTAAGTCACTTATTAGTTTACCAAGATTACCTTCTATGTGTTTTAGGGCAATCTCATTTTCGACTAAACCTTCTATTTTTAAGCTTGAGTTTTTATGCCATTCAACATGAAATACTACCAAACCTAGTTTGCTCGTGTCTAATGAAACTGCAAGTTTAATCTTATCCATATCTCTTAAAGACTGACTTCCAGGATTTTTACTTATTCTCATTTGAGATAACCTGTATTGGTCTTCAAATTTAACTGGAAAGGACAGATAATAGGAATTCAAATTACTATCTGCAAAAAACCTAGACATTACATTTGGTATTTTTTGCCCACTAAGTTCTTTTCCAATTATATCAACCTTATCAAGTAGTAAATCTGTAAGATTCTTAAGTTTTCCTGGCATTTCTTTTTGACTTAAAATATCCTTTGCTAAGACTAGGCCTCTTAATAAATCATTTTCATTAGCAACATTAGTTTTTATTGCTTGGCTAACTTCACTTGCCATATCTTCCCCAGGACTTTTATTTGTTGGTAAGCTTATAGTTTCTACCAGCTGCTTTAATAATTTGATGCCCTCATTAGATTGGCTTGACCCCATACCTTCCATTTGACTAATAAGAGAGAGTGTTTCTTTAGTTAAACTAGCTAGGTTGCTTTTCCCATCTACAAATTGAACTAGTGCTTCTAAAGTTTCTTGTGTAAGAGGGGCACCTTTAGCCATAGCTAGACCAACGATTTCAAGGTTCTTTGGACTAAAGCCATTTATGAGATTAAGTCCCTTAGATAGGGTCTTTATATTCTCAAATGTAACAGGTAGGTTATGTTGAATAAGTTTATTGGCAAGTTGTAAATTTTTATCATTGCTGGGTAAATTCATCCCTTTAAGAGTATTAGATATGTTAGAAGTTTCCATCTTTTTTACAGGGTGTGGGTCTACTACCTTTAAGATTGATTTTCCGTCCTTTATTTGGTCAACAATCAGCAATAAGTCTTGGCCCTTTATAACTTCAACCCTAGTCAGGGCATCTATTATTTGTCCTTTTAAATTTATGCTAATTAATCCACCTTCTTTAATTTCTAGGACTTGCCCTTTTAAGATTTCCCCTTCCTTAAATTTTAAGCCTGACTCAGAAGTGCTTGAAATATTTAAAGTAAGCTTATTTAAATTTACTTGGTTGTTTATTTGCACCTGCTTCACCCCTGCTTAAATTAATCTTTATACTATCTTTCTTATATATTATAAGACTATTAGATGGAGCGCAAGAAATATAGGTATATAGAGTAGAACAAACCTATCATATGATAGGTTTGTTCTTTTTTTCATTTATAATACTATATTTTCTTGCTCGCCTTT
>CAZSLV010000093.1:0-7261 GCA_964607545.1 uncultured Gudongella sp.
CTGTCATCCAGAGCGAAAGCGAAGGATCTAATCTTTTAAACTGTGAAATTGTAACTGAACTAAATAAGGAGGTTTTTATGTACTCAGGATATTTAACTGATGTTGAGGGTATAAAGGTTGGCCATGCCCAGGATAATAAAGCTGCAACAGGGTGCACGGCTATTATATGTGAAGAAGGTGCTACAGGCGGGGTTGATGTAAGAGGGTCTGCACCAGGTACGCGAGAAACAGATCTTTTTAGGGCAGAAAATACAGTTGATAAGGTCCATGCCATAGTATTAACAGGTGGTTCAGCCTTTGGCTTAGAAGCAGGATCTGGTACCATGAAATACCTTGAAGAAAAGGGTATTGGCATAGATGTAGGGGTTGCAAGAGTACCAATAGTTGCATCTTGTGTAATATTTGACCTAGCAATAGGTAACCCCAATATAAGGCCAGATTTTTCTATGGGCTATCTTGCAGCCAAAAATGCTAGCTTTGAAGAAAATAAGCAAGGGTGTGTTGGTTGTGGGTCTGGGGCAAGTGTAGGAAAGATTCTAGGGCCAGAAAATTCCATGAAGTCAGGACTTGGAAGTGCAAGCTTAGTTGTAGGTGATTTAGTAGTATCTGCCATGATTTGTTTAAATTCCTTTGGGGATATATATAAGGGGGATAAGCAAATTGGAGGAGTATATGATTATAAGAATAAAAAGCTCCTGTCTACGATAGATATTATGAAGTCTAAAGCTGCAAACATAGAATTTTTAAATACAAATACAACCATAGGAGTAGTGGCAACAAATGCCATCCTTACAAAAGCCCAAGGTAATAAAATTGCTTCTGTCTCCCACAATGGACTTGCAAGGACTATAAGGCCAGTCCATACCCTAGTTGATGGGGATACAATATTTACAATGGCCACAAATAAAGTTAAGGCAGATATTAATTTAATATCTGTATTGGCTGTAGAAGCAGTTGAAAAGGCTGTAATTAACGCCCTTGAATCTGCCAAGTCTTATGGTGAGATTCTCTCTTGGAGAGATTTGTAGTAGAAAGTCATTGTAATTATGGCTTAGACTATGTATAATAATTTGGTAAAAGCTAATATCCAAGTTTGGAATTAGACTAATTTTTAAAAGAAAAGTAGCAAAAATACGACTGGTATCCATAGGAACTAGAGCGGAGGGATAAATGTGAGAAAAAAGAAAAATTTTGATGTAAGAAAATTAACAATAATTGGGGTACTAGGGGCCATATCAGTAGTTCTTGGATTAACACCCCTAGGTTTTATACCCATAGGACCAACCAGGGCAACTATAATGCATATACCCGTTATAATAGGGGCAATTATAGAAGGACCTGTAGTTGGGGCCCTGGTAGGCTTAATATTTGGCTTATTTAGCATATACCAAGCAATTACTGCACCAACCCCTGTAAGCTTTGTATTTTTAAACCCCCTAGTTTCAGTTTTGCCAAGGGTTTTAATAGGTATAACTTCTTATTATACTTATAGGGCCTTAAGTGGGATAGGGCAAAAGAATACATTTAGGCTGTTAAATTTAGTTTGGATTATAATAACAGGTTACCTAGCTTATGGAATTTATCAAAATATTGTAGTCTTTACAAGTATATGGCCTGTTTTAATAAACATCCTCTTACTGTTAATTGTATATGGTATGATTTATTTTACAGCAAAAAAACTTAAATCAAAGGCCTTAGATGTAATTGTTGCAACAGTAGTGGGTACAATGACCAATACTGTCGGAGTCCTTACCATGATATATATTTTCTTTGGCGAGCGGTTTGTAGAGGCCCTTGGCCAAAGCAAGGAATTTGCTCTAAAGGCAATTGTTGCAATAGGGGTTACAAATGGGATCCCTGAGTCAATAATTGCAATTATCATTGTGACAAGTGTCGTAGTAAATCTTAAGAAGAATAGATAAAATAGAGGTGGATAAATGTTACTAGCTATAGATGTGGGTAATACAAATATTGTATTTGGTGGTTTCGAAGGAGAAAAATTAGTTTATGACTGGAGGATATCTTCAGACAAAGAAAAAACTTCAGATGAGTATGGCCTATTATTTGATCAAATCTTTCAATACAATGGAATTGATAGAAGTGAAGTATCAGATATTATTATATCTTCAGTAGTTCCCACATTGATGCATACTTTACCAGCCATGAGTCAAAGATATTTTAAAATAGATCCCCTGGTTATTGGTCCAGGTGTAAAAACAGGGATGAATATTAAATATGACAATCCAAGAGAAGTTGGGGCAGATAGGATAGTAAATGCTGTTGCAGGGTATGAAAGGTACGGGGGCCCCCTAATAGTTGTAGACTTTGGTACAGCTAATACATTTTGCTTTATTAATAAAGAAGGGGACTATATGGGAGGGGTAATAACTCCTGGTATCAAGATATCTTCTGAAGCTTTATTTTTAAGAACTGCAAAATTACCAAAGGTAGAAATATTAAAACCTGAAAAAGTAGTAGGAAGAAATACAATAGAAAGCATACAGTCAGGGCTTGTCTATGGGTATACAGGTATGGTAGATGCCATAATTGAAAAGATAATTGAGGAAATGAAACTTACAAGGGAAGAAGTAACAGTGATTTCTACAGGAGGGTTTTCCACATTGATAGGTAGTGGAAGTAAGTATATCCAACATAGTGATAAGTTTCTAACCCTAGAAGGACTTAGGATAATATATGAAAGAAACAAAAAGTAAGTGGCTAAGCCCCTTACTTTTATTTCTAATAAGAGGGATAAGATGAAAATTAATAACTTAAAGCTTAAAAATAATTTAATGCTAGCCCCGATGGCAGGCTTTACAGACATTGCCTTTAGGAAGATAGCAAGTGATATGGGGGCAGGCCTTCTTGTAAGCGAAATGGTTAGCGCCAAGGGGATTTATTACAAGGATGTTAAAACCAATGAATTGATGGAAACCCATCCAGATGAGAATGCCATAGCCCTGCAAATATTTGGGTCTGATCCAAAAATTATGGGGGATGTTGTTAAAAGAAATTTAAATACAAGGCAAGATATAGATATTATTGACCTTAACTTAGGATGCCCAGCACCAAAGATTGTAAAAAATGGAGAAGGTAGTGCTCTTATGAAGGACCCTATCCTAGCGGGTAAGATCTTTGAAGAGGTTGTTAAAAGTTCAAATAAACCAGTTACAGTAAAAATTCGCATGGGGTGGAATAAAGATAGTATAAATGGGGTAGAAATTGCAAAGATAGCAGAAGATAAAGGAATAGGGGCTATCACAATCCATGCAAGGACTAGGGATATGTTTTACTCTGGAGTAGCAGATTGGTCCTATATAAGAAAAATTAAGGAAGCAGTAAAAATACCTGTGATTGGAAATGGGGACATAGTTAAGCCTAAAGATGCCCTAGATATGATGGCTGAAACTGGATGCGATGGGGTAGCTATAGGCAGAGGGGCCCTTGGCAACCCCTGGATATTTAAAAGGATATTAAGATTATTAAACAAAGAAGAAGATCAAATACCAAGCTATGATGAGATTATTGACCTTGCTATTTACCACCTTGAATTAGAATGTAGTATCAAGGGGGAGAGGGTGGGGGTAAGAGAGATGAGAAAGCAACTTGCTGCCTATTTAAAGGGTCTGAAGTCATCAAATACAATTAGAAACAAGATCAATACAATATGGGAAAAGGATGAAATCATAAGTCTTCTTTTAGATTATAAGGACTACCTGAAAGCCAATAATTAACCAATAATTGTATAAAGCTTGACAACAGGGGGGACCTTGAATATAATTGTTGCATACAACTCTGATTTTGCATAATTTAGATAGAAGAATCAAGAAAAAATAAGGATAGGTAGAGGCCTTATTTTATTTAAAGGAGAGAGTTTAATGTCAGAAAAAGAAGTATTTTTAACTCGTGAGGGCTTTGATAAGCTCGAAGTAGAGTTAGAGGAAGCAAAGATTGTTAAGAGAAAAGAAGTAGCTGAGAGAATTAGACAAGCCCTAGACTTTGGAGATATTAGTGAAAACTCAGAATATGACCAGGCTAAAAATGAACAAGCTCAGTTAGAAGAGAGAATAGCTAAGATTGAATCTATTTTAAGGAATGCAAAACTTATAGAAGATGAAGAAATTTCCACAGATATCGTTGGGATAGGGTCTAAGGTTGTAGTTCTTGATATAGAGTATAATGAAGAAATGGAATATATAATAGTTGGGTCTGCAGAGGCAAATCCACAAAATGGAAGAATTTCAAATGAATCTCCAGTTGGCAAGGCCCTACTTGGAAGCAAGCAAGGTCAAGTAGTAGATGTAAGTGTACCAGATGGAGTATTAAAATATCAAATACAAAAGATAGCAAGGTAAAAAAAGAGGAGGTACTTGTATGGAAACAGGACAACAAAGCTTAAATGAAATGCTCTTAATAAGGCGAGAAAAACTTAAGAAACTAATAGAAAAGGGTAAGAATCCTTTTATTATAGAAAAATTTGACTATTCTCACCATAGCGAGTATATAAAGGCTAATTTTGAGGAATTAGAGGGTCAAGAAGTAGCTGTTTCAGGTAGGATTATGTCTAGAAGAGGCCATGGTAAAGTAAGCTTTATGGACATACAAGATGCCCAAGGAAGAATTCAAATATTTGCTAAGTTAGATAACTTAGGTGAAGAAGAGTATGAAGACCTATCATACTTAGATATTGGAGATATTGTAGGAGCTGTGGGGAATGTTTTTAAAACCCAAACAGGAGAAGTATCCATAAAGGCCAGCAAGGTAATCTTGCTTACAAAATCCCTTCAAATACTACCAGAAAAATTTCATGGACTAAAAGACCAAGACTTAAGATATAGACAAAGGTATGTTGATTTAATAGTAAATCCAGAAGTCAAGGACACCTTTATCTTAAGGTCGAAAATTATAAAGGCAGTTAGAGAGTACTTAGATGAGAGAGGTTTTTTAGAAGTAGAGACACCTATTTTAAGTACAGTAGCAGGAGGAGCAAATGCAAGACCATTTGCAACCCACCACAATGCTCTAGATATAGATATGTATCTTAGAATAGCAAATGAGTTATACTTAAAAAGACTAATAGTTGGTGGTTTTGAGAAGGTTTATGAAATGGGGAGGATGTTTAGAAACGAAGGAATGAGCCCTAAACATAACCCTGAGTTTACCAACATGGAACTTTACCAAGCCTATGTAGACTATGAAGAAATAATGAGACTTACAGAAAACCTATTTGCCTATGTTGCAGAAAAAACCCTAGGCACTACAAAGATAAACTATCAAGGTACAGAACTTGATGTAGCACCACCATGGCAAAGAATGGATATGGCAGAGGCGGTAAAAAAATATACAGGTGTTGACTTTAGCTTAATCAATACAGATGAAGAAGCAAGAGCTATAGGCAAGGCAAAGGGGATAGAAGTAAAGGCTAGTATGACTAGGGGCCATATTATTTCTGAGATGTTTGAAGAATTTGTAGAAGAACACTTAATCCAACCTATCTTTATAACAGGTCATCCAGTTGAAATTTCCCCTCTAGCTAAGAGGAATCCAGATGATCCTAGGATAACTAATAGGTTTGAAGCCTTTATTAATACATGGGAGTTAGCAAATGCATTTTCAGAGTTAAATGATCCAATTGACCAAAGGGAAAGATTTGAACAACAAGCAGAACAAAAAGAATCCGGAGATGAAGAAGCCCACCCAATGGATACGGACTTTATAAATGCAATAGAAGTAGGTTTGCCACCAACTGGGGGATTAGGAATAGGTATAGACAGAATGATTATTCTTTATACAAATCAACCTAGTATTAGGGACATACTCCTATTTCCAACTATGAAACCAATAGAAGATTAATTACTAGTGGCAGATAAATTTCTGCCACTTTATTATTTTGGAGGATATATGAAAATATTAAATATAATATCTCAATACCCAGGTAAAACTGGAAGTGGGACCTACCTTAGGGCTATGATAGATGAAGCTAGAAAGAGTGGGTATAAACAAGGGTTACTTGGGGCAGTTCAGCCTGAACTAACCTATATCAACTCAAACCTTGAATACTTAGACTTAGTAGAGTTTAATACAGAAAAACTCCCCTTCCCTATAATTGGCATGAGTGATAAGATGCCCTATGAAAGCAGTGTATTCTCACAAATATCTGATGAGCACTTGGAAATGTGGGAAAAAGAATTTAAAAATAAGCTCTTAAAAGCAATAGAAAATTTCAATCCCGATATAATTATCTGCCACCACCTATGGCTAGCAAGTGCCATAGTATGTGAACAAGAAATAGATGCTAAAATCTTTGCAGTTTGCCATGGGACAGATATAAGACAATTTCAAAAGATTCACTTCTTTAGAAATAGGTTAATAGAAAGCTTTAAGCATATAGATGGAGTTTTTGCCTTAACTAAGGAACAAAAGGATGAAATAATAGATTTGTATAAAATTGACAAGGATCTTATACACACAGTTGGAAGTGGATATGATGAAAGGTTTTTTTATCCACCTAAGACTAAAGAAAAGTCTAAGCCTATTAAGCTTGTTTATGCTGGAAAGTTATCCTATGCAAAAGGATTAATACCCTTAATAGAAGCCTATGCTAAATTATCAGAAGAATATAACTTGGAATTAAGTATGGCAGGTAGCGGTAAGGGAGAAGAAAGAGATGAAATCGTTGCCTTGGGAAAAAGTCTAGGTATAAATTTCCTTGGCCCCCTAGCTCAAAAGATTCTTGGGAATGTTTTTAGAGAATCCCATATATTTATACTTCCTTCCTACTATGAAGGATTATCCCTAGTTACTCTTGAGGCCCTAGCTAGTGGTTTATTGTGTGTAGTAAGTGATGTTGGAGGTATCAAGGGGTTTTTAGGAGATAAGGTAAATGAAAGTGGAGTAATAGAATATGTAACTTTACCCCAAATGAAAAATGTTGATGAGCCCTTAGATAGTGATTACAACCTTTATGTCAATAACCTAGAAAGGGCAATAAAAAAACAGATTAAAAGAACAGAAGAGGGGTATAATATGTTTGCACCTCTTTATCAGGAAATTAAAGATTTTTCATGGGCTAACATATTTAAAAAGATACAGAGACATTTTTAAATTATTAACCTTGACAAAGAGGCTTAAAGAAGGTATTCTAATAGAGCACCCTAAAACTTTAAAAGCATTAAAAAAAGAATTTAAAAAAAAGTTTAAAAAAGGTGTTGACTTAAAACTAGTATAGATGTTATACTAAGAAAGTTGCCTCAAGAGAAAG
>CAZSLV010000094.1:0-7246 GCA_964607545.1 uncultured Gudongella sp.
GGTGTGTCCACGATTACAGGGTTGTTTTCTTATGTTTTGGTGAAAAAGTCAAGATTATAGTGAATTATACACAATTATATTTAATATATCAAATAATTGGTATTATTACAATATAAAAATTAGTTCATAAACATTAGGAAGTTTATGTGACAAAAAAAGCTATATTAAAATTGATTATATCAACTCTAATATAGCTAGGAAATTTATCTTTAATTAACTTATTTATTAAAACCCTCTACCACAAAGTTATATGGTCCAGGACCTAAATCGCTTTTTTGCATTTCTACTTGGAGGGTCTTGTAGGTTATAACTTGGATTTGAATTGAATCAGCTGGTGGTTTTTTAGTTTCAAGATAAACCTTAAAGGTATCCCCCTGTCTTAGGATTTCTTTTACTGAAAGGGAATAGCCTGGGGTTGGAAACTCCTTTGTAATAGATAAAATTACACTAGTGTCTGTAATATTTGTAAGAATTTCCTCCTTGTTGTTATAGGTTGTTTCATAACTTCTTGTAATAAAGTTTATCCTATTTAGCCTATTTATAAAGTCTTCTAGCCTTTGGAGGATTACAATTGCTTCTGCCTGGGTTAAGTTCTTCTCCCCTTTAAAGTTTGACCCACCCACACCAAGGATAATCTTTTCCTTATTTAAAATCTTTAAATAATCCTTTTCATCATTTGATAGGCCTTGTGTATCATTAAAGTTTAGGTTAAAGGTTGGATCTGCCTTTACCCCAATTTTTTTAAGCCTTGACCCTATAATATCTAGCATTTCCCTTCTTAATAAGTCCCCCCTATTTTCCATGCCTAAGACAGAATAGCCCTTGGCCTTTAAAAGGGCTGATGTTGATAGGGCAAAGCTATCCTTAGTCATGGTAGCATTTGGGTTAAATTGACTAAAGTTATCCCTTGCTAGGTAGGGGAAGTAGTAGGTGACAAATTCCTTATTTATAGAATCTTTTGCCCAATGCCCCCCTAGCTTTTCCTCCATTTGAGCAAATGATGTAGTCGATGTTAAAAGTAATATTAAGCCTATTATGACAATTTTCTTATGTAATTTCATAAAAAACCACTCCTTTCTTATAGGTTTAATATACCCAAATTCAAGGAGTGGTAAAATTAATTTTATATTACAATTCTTATTTTGCTTCGCCCAAATAAGCTGACTTTACTTTTTCATCATTTAACAAGTCCTTGCCTGGCCCTTCTAAAACTAGGTTGCCAGTTTCAAGTACATAGCCATAGTCCGCTACCTCCAGGGCTTTTTTTGCATTTTGTTCTACTAGGAGGATGGTATTACCCTGGCTGTGGATTTCCTTTATTATATCAAATATATCCTTTACTAAAAGTGGGGCTAGGCCAAGAGAGGGTTCATCCAGCATTAAGATCTTTGGTTTAACCATCATGGCCCTTCCAACTGCAAGCATTTGTTGTTCCCCACCAGAGAGGGTACCAGCCTTTTGCCAAGACCTTTCCTTAAGCCTTGGAAATATTTCATATATCTTTTTCATTTCAGTATCAACCTTGGACTTTTCCTTTACAGTATAGGCCCCAAGTATTAGGTTTTCTTCAACTGTTAAGTTTGAAAAAACCCTCCTACCTTCAGGTGAAAGGACTATGCCCTTTTTTACTATATCCATAGTCTTATTATCTGTTATATCCTCATCATCAAAGTAAACCTTGCCTGATTCTTTTTTTGTTAGGTTCATAATAGCCCTAAGGGTTGAGGACTTTCCAGCCCCATTTGCCCCAATTAAGGTAACTATTTGGTTATCTTCAATCCTAAGTGTAATCCCCCTAAGGGCCTTAATGCCTCCATAACTTACATGTAAATCATTAACTAAAAGCATTATTCCACCCCCAGGTAAGCTTCAATTACTTTTTCATTGTTTTGTATATCATATGGGTTTCCTTCAGCTATTAAGACCCCATGGTCAAGGACATATATCCTATCACATATACCCATAACAACCTCCATATGGTGTTCAATTAAAAATATGGTAAGGTCAAATTCATCCTTTATTTCCCTTATAAAGCCCATCAAATCCTTAGTTTCTTGAGGGTTCATCCCAGCTGCTGGCTCATCTAGTAAAAGCAGCTTGGGGTCAGTTGCAATTGCCCTAGCTATTTCAAGTCTCCTCTGCTGGCCATAGGGTAGGGAAAAGGCCTTTTCCTTTCTTAATTCATATAGGCCTACCTTTTCTAAGAGGTAGTGGGATTTTTCAACCATTTCCTTTTCTGATTTAACATAGGAAGGGGTTCTTATTATAGAAGATAACATCCCTTCTTTTAGCCTTAAGTGGTTACCTATAAAGACATTGTCTTCTACGGGTAGGTCCTTAAAGAGCCTTATGTTTTGGAAGGTCCTACATACTCCAAGCTTTGCTATCTTATCTGGCCTCATGCCAGTTATATCTACTAGCTTATCATCTGGTGAAACTTGGATTGTACCAGATGTTGGGGCATAGACCCCTGTTACTACATTAAAGACTGTGGTCTTTCCAGCCCCGTTTGGCCCAATAAGGCCTACTATTTCTCCCTTATCTATGTGAGCTTGTAATTCACTAACAGCCACTACCCCACCAAACTTCATTGTTATATTATTAATTTTTAGCATAGCGGCCCCTCACTTTCGTATAGGTCGTAAGGAATATATTATCCTTTTTAAATATAATTACCATCATCAATATAAGTGAAAATACTACCATTCTAAGTCCAGGAAGGGGTGGTGTAACTAAAAAACCAAGGTCCATAGACTGGTCAAGGAACCTTAAGCCCTCCATGGCTATTGTTACTACTATGGCCGCAAAGACTGTCCCCTTGATAGACCCCATGCCTCCTAAAACAACTATAAGGAGGATGTTAAAGGTTAGGGCAAATTTAAAGAGGGTTGGGTCAATGGTACCAAGAGAAACTGCTAAAAGTCCTCCCCCAATCCCAGCTAAGAAAGACCCTAGGGTAAAGGACATAACCTTGTGCTTAAATAAGTTAATCCCCATGGACCTTGCTGCAATTTCATCTTCCCTTATGGCCTTAAGGGCCTTGCCGTAGGACCCATCCATAAGCCTAATCATTAAATAAACAGTAATTATGGCAGATACACCTGCCCAAAGGAGGTTTATCTGGGGTTTTACATTAAATATTTCTGCTATAAAAACATTTCTAATTTGAGGTATCCCCTTAAGTCCAAGGGCTCCGTTTGTAACTGACTGAAGGTTTATTATAACTACCCTTATTATTTCTGAAAAGCCAAGGGTTGCTATGGCCAAGTAGTCATCTGTAAGCTTTAAAACAGGGGCCCCTATTAAAAAGCCAAATAAGGCAGCCATAAGGCCCCCCATTATTAGGGCTAGGACAAAGGGCATGTTAAGGTCTGCTAAAAATGGAACTATTGGCTTCATATAAAAGTTAACAACTTTTAAGTCAGGCGGTATGGTTAAAAGGGCTGTTGTATATGCCCCTATTGCCATAAAGCCAGCATGGCCAAGTGAAAAAAGACCAGTAAACCCATTTATAAGGTTCATGCTAAGGCCAAGGACAATGTATATTAAAGAAAGGTTTATAATCCTAATTTGGTAAGAGTCCATAAATAAGTTCATTAACAACAAACCTACTAGAAGGACTACAATGATAATTGCTTGTTTTATAAGGTTTTTATTATTTGTTTTTTTCATAATTACACCTTCTCCGTCATTTTTTCGCCCATGATTCCTGTAGGCTTAACAAGTAGTATAACTATTAAAAGTACAAAAGAAAAGGCATCCCTATAGCCTGTTAAACCTGGTAAAAAGGCAATAAGCATAATCTCTCCAAGGCCTAGGATAAAGCCCCCTATTACAGCCCCAGTTATATTTCCAATTCCACCAATAACTGCAGCTATAAAGCACTTTAAGCCTGGTATAACACCCATTAAAGGAAGTAGTTGAGGGTATTTTGTCCCCCAAAGGATACCACCTACAGCTGCTAAAAATGACCCTATAAAGAAGGTAAAGGAAACTACCCTGTTTATATCAATACCCATAAGGCTTGCTGCTTCATAATCTTTTGATAGGGCCCTCATGGCCATACCTGTTTTTGTCTTTTGTATGATAAAGGTTAATCCAACTAATAAAATAATTGTAATAATAGGAATAATTACAGATACTAAAGAAATCGATATCCCTCCAATTATAAGGGTCTTATTCATGATCTCTGGTATTGGAAATGCCTTTGGCCTTCCCCCAAATACCAAAACTCCTAGGTTTTGCAATAAGAAGGATGCACCTATTGCTGATATTAAGATTGTGATACGGGGTGATCCCCTAAGTGGCTTGTAGGCCAATTTTTCAAGTAAAACTCCAGCTCCTCCTGTGATAACAGCTGATAGGATAAATACCAACCACCAGGGTATTGGTGTGTAGGTAATTCCATAGTAGGTTATATAGGCCCCCAGCATAAAAATATCACCATGGGCAAAGTTTATCAGTCTTAATATTCCATAAACCATTGTATAGCCAATAGCTATCAAGGCGTATAAACTACCTAGGGAAGTGCCGTTTACTAGATGTTGCATAAACTCCTGAAAATCCATCTATTTTTCCCCCTAACGCTTTTGTGTCTAGATAAACAAAATAATCCCTCCCCCTTAAGGGAGAGGGAAAATAATTAGTAAGGTTCTACAGTTGTAAGGTACTTAAATTGACCATCTACAACCTTATTTATAACTGCTGATTTAACAGCATCTCCATTTTCATCAAGTGTGATATTTCCTGTTGCACCAACAAAGCCATTAGTATCTGCAAGTTGCTCTTGTATCTTAACAGGATCAGCTGAGTCAGCTCTTTCGATAGCATCAATTATTAACATATAAGCATCATAGCCAAGTGCTGCAAAGGCATTAGCATCTTTTTGATACTTAGTTTTAAAGTCTGCTAGGAAGGTTTCTGAAACGCTTGTTACTGGGGATTCTGCAGTAAAGTGAGTTGAGAAAACAGCTCCTTCAACAGCATCTCCACCTATTGATAAAAATTCTGGTGCTTCCCAAGTGTCTCCACCAAGGATTGGAACATCCATACCTAGGTCTCTTGCTTGCTTAATTAATAGTGCAGATTCTCCATAGTTACCAGGTGCAAATATAACATCAGGGTTTAATGATTTTACGCTTGTAAGTTGAGCTGTAAAGTCTTGGTCTCCTGTGTTGTAAGAAAGTGTAGAAATTATACTATCACTTGAACCTGTCAATTCTGTAAAAGCATCTACAAAGTACTTGCTAAGTCCAACTGAGTAATCTTGCTGAACATCTTGAATGATAGCTGCTGTTTTTGCCCCAAGGTCATTAAAGGCATAGTTTGCCATAACTGTTCCTTGGAATGGGTCTATAAAGCAAACTCTAAAGTAAAAATCATTGTCAAGGGTTACTAGTGGGTTAGTAGGTGAACAACCAACAGCTGGGATTTGTGCGTTTTTAACCAAGTCTCCTGCAGCCATTGATAGTGAAGAACCATAAGAACCAATAATAGCAACTACCTTATCTTGCTCAATTAATTTTGAAGCAGCATTTGCAGCCTCAACCTTGTCAGATTTATTATCTACAACTACAATCTCAATTTTTTTACCTAGGACTTCTCCCTTTTGCTCATAAGCAAGTTGAATTCCTTCAACAGTCATTTCTCCACCTGCTGCGTTTACTCCTGTCATAGGCTCAAATACACCTATCTTAATTACATCTGGCTCTGCTGCTGGAGCATCTGCCCCCTGGCCACATCCTGCAAGTGTTCCCATAACTAAAACTAGTGAAAGAATAAGTAATAAAGCTTTTTTCATTAATAATCCCCCTTTTATTGAATATTCTGAAATAGCATGATAAAAAAAACGATTGCCCTGATAACCTCCTTTTTAATCATAAAGATAAGTTTTGTTTTTAAACTTACCTTTAATTGAATTAATTATTAGTATACTATTTCATCATAATAAAGTCAATAGAAATGACTTCTTATAAATCAGTCTAAGGCTATACTAGAGTGGTTAAAGAAGCTTTTAAATAGGTTAGTTTTTAAGGTAAATTTGGCAATTTAAAAGTCAAATATCTTAAATTTTACAGTTGTGTTACATTGATAATTTTTAATATATTCTAAAGGTTAAAAGTGATATACTAGGGCTTAAAGGAGAGTGATTCAATGAAAAAATATTTAAGTTTGTTGGTAGCTCTTTTAATAGTATTACAGCCTCTTAGTGCTTTTGCAGATAGTTTTAAAGATCTTAGGCAAAGTGACTGGTATTATGAAAATATAAATACCCTAGTCCAAGATGGAATCCTCAATGGATACCCAGACAAAACCTTTAAACCACAAAATACTATTACAAGAGCTGAGTTCATCAAGTCTACAATGTCTGTTATTGGTTATGAAAATATAAAATCATACGGTAACCATTGGGCAGATGGATATATAAAGAAGGGAAAGGACCTTGGAATTGTTTGTAACCATTTAATAGCAAATCCAGACCAAGCAATTACTAGATACGATATGGCAAGACTTGTATCAAACTTACTTACATATCAACAATACAATTCAAGTATAGATATAAATATATATGAGAATTCCCTAGGTGATATAGCAGCAATAAGTAACAATCTAGACCCAGCCCTTAAAAAATCAGTTTTAAATTCATATGCAAGCGGAATCCTAACAGGGTATGATGATGGAACCTTTTCAGGTAACAGGACCCTTACAAGGGGAGAAGCTGCCACAGTCCTACTTAGGATAAAGGATGCCAAGTACAGGGCAAAACCAAAGGTCCTTTCAGAAGGCACCTACCAAGAAGAAATACTTGCTTTAGTCAACCAGGAAAGGACACAAAGAGGATTAAGTCCCCTAAGCTTATCAAAAGAAATTTCTAAAGTAGCTGTAGAAAAATCAAAAGATATGGCAATTTCAAATTACTTTGCCCACGAGTCCCCAAACTACGGGTCACCCTTTGATATGATGCGTAAATTTGGAATCAAGTTTAGGGCAGGTGGAGAAAATATAGCCATGGGGTATAGGACCCCAGCTGATGTAATGAAAGGCTGGATGAATTCCCCAGGCCATAAGGCAAATATCCTAAGCACAAACTTTAATAAGATAGGAATTGGAATGTACAGTGGAAAATCCATCTACTGGACCCAAATGTTTACAGACTAAAGGTGCAATGAACACAATCCCTCGCCTACTCGAAGACACTTAGTCAGCTGTCATCCCGAGTTTGCGAGGGATTTTTATGCTTTGTCAT
>CAZSLV010000095.1:0-7199 GCA_964607545.1 uncultured Gudongella sp.
TTCACCACATTCTTGGGAACTATTTATCTCGAAATATATTTACTCGTCAGAGCTGGGGTAGGTATAGGATACATTCTATAAAAAAAGGAGAAGAAAATTTAAAGAATGAACTAATTTTACAAAAGACCTATTACGATAAACTTTTTAATATGTCCACCGATGCCATTGTTTTTCTTACTAGGACAGATAGGATAGTAAGCTTTAATAAGGCTTTTGAAAAATTGTTTGGCTATAGTTTAAATGAAGTTAAGGGTAAGTCAATTAATAAGCTTCTAGCCCCAGGGGATAAATTTGAGGAGGCTAAATTAATTAGCGAAAAAACAAAGGAATTAAAAGAAACATCTATAAAGACCATTCGATATGATAAACAAGAAAGAGAGATTCCAGTAAAACTTACTATTAAACCCATAGAAAGTAGAGGGGAAGTAATTGGAATCTATGGGGTTTATAAAGACCTAAGATTAGAAAGCAAAATGAAGGAAGAGTTAAGAATACAATCCCAATCTTTTAAGAAGTTATTTGAAAGTTCCTTAGATGCTATGATTTTTTTAGATGTAAACCAAAAAATATTAGATATTAACAAGGCCTTTACAAGCTTATTTGGCTATGAAGAAAGCGAATGTGAGGGTTTAAATATAGATGATTTAATAGTACCCAAGTCCTATAAAGAAGAAGCAATTTACTTATTAAATGAAAGCTTGGCAGAAAAACCAACCAACAAGGAAACTAGGAGAAGGAAAAAAGATGGAGGTATTATAGATGTTGAAGCTTCAGGCTATTCAGTAACAATCAATGGCAAAGTTATAGGAATTATTATTAATTATAGGGATATAAGTGAAAGAATATCCATGATAAAAGAAATAGAAGAACAAAGAGCTTACTTTAAACAATTATTCAACAATTCCCCCCAGGCTATAGTTATCATAGACCCCCAAGAAAGGATAGTTGATGTTAACAAGGGCTTTTCAAAAATATTTGGGTATGAAAAGGAAGAAAGCCTTGGCAGGTATATTAATTCCCTTATAGTTCCTCCAAAATCTATAGAACAAGCAGAGGACCTTTCAAGGCAGGTTATAGGGGGTCAGGTAGTTAAGTATGAAACCAAAAGAAGGAGTAAGACCAATCAATTAATTGATGTAGATATCCTAGCCTACCCAATTAGGTTAAATGAAGAAAGGGTTGGGGGCTATGCAATATATTCAGATATAAGCGAAAAAAAGCGTATTGAAAGAGAAATTGAATTTTTGGCCTATAGGGATAATTTGACAGGGCTTTATAATAGGGGAGTTTTTTATGATAAACTAAGGGAAAAGATAAAAACCCTTAAAGAAGATGAAAAGTTAGCAGTATGTTATATAGACCTTAATGGCTTTAAGAAGATAAATGATAATATGGGTCATAATATTGGGGATGAATTGCTTCGGTATGTGGCAAAGAACATAGAAGATAGCCTTGATAGGGAAGATGTAGTTGCAAGAATGGGGGGAGATGAATTTGTAATATTTAGTGACTTCATAGATTGCCAAACTATAGGGAAAAAAATGAAGGCTATTATAGATAGCTTAAATTCTGGTCTTAAAATATTAGATTACAGTATTAAAATATCACTAAGCATAGGAGTAGCCCTATACCCAGACCATGGAAAGAATGTTGATGAAATAGTTAAAAAAGCTGATATTGCTATGTATAAGGTAAAAAGAGATGGTTTAAGCGGATACTTAATATACACCAAGGAAATGGAGAAAAATGATAGGTACCTTTACCAGGTAGAAAGTTGTTTAAAGATGGCCCTAGCAAATAATGAAATCAAGATGAATTACCAACCTATTTTATCCATGGATGGCAGGGTAAAGGGGTGTGAGGCCCTTATGAGGTGGGAAAACCCTATTCTTGGTAGGATTCCCCCCAGTGTTTTTATACCACTAGCTGAAGGAAATGGAGAAATTTATCAATTGGGAATATTTGCTTTTAATAAGGCTCTTTCTAGCTTTAAAAAATGGCAAAGTATGTTTGGGGAGGACTTTTTCATATCCATCAATATATCTGTCAGACAAATGGAAAAGGAAAATTTTTTAGATACAATTTTAAGCATCTTAAAAAAGCATGGTTTAAGTGGAAGATCTATCCACTTAGAAATAACTGAAAGCTTTTCTACTGCAAGTATATATAACTTTAAAGAAAAGTTAAAAAGCTTAAAAGAAATGGGCTTTGCAATAGCAATTGATGACTTTGGAACAGGTTATTCTTCCTATGGACAACTTAGAGATTCTAATATAGATTATATAAAAATTGACAGGTCCTTTATAGATGGAATAGATAAAAAGCCAGACAACAAGGCTATCGTAGAAGCAATTATAGTCTTAGGTAGGGCCCTAGGGGCAAGGATTATTGGTGAGGGACTTGAAACAAGGGAAGAGTTTGATATTATGAAAGACTTAGGGTGCGACTTTTACCAGGGATTTTTAGCAAAAAGACCCTCAGATGAATACACTATAACAAATTTTATCCAAGATAAAAACTTTGAAATTCTTACTAAAGAATAAGTATTTTAAAATAAAAGGAGGATATTTATTATGAAAAAAGTAGCATTTTATGCATTTAGGGGTGAAGAAATGTGCTTTGCCCACTTACTACTTAATGCAATTGACTTACATGAAAAAGGGGTAAGTGCAAAAATCATCATGGAAGGAGAAGCTGTAAAGCTTTTAAGACCCTTAGAAGAGTCAAATAACCCACTTTATATGAAGGCAAAGGACCTAGGACTTTTTGATTGTATATGCAAGGCATGTTCTGCTAAACTAGGAGTCTTAGAATATAATGAAGGGGTAGGAATACCTTTAAAGGGGTCTTTACAAGGTCATCCACCTATGTATGATTATTTAAGTGAGGGGTATGAAATAATAACCCTTTAATTCAATGGAAATATTTTGATTATACAAAAGAATCATGTTATAATTACGAGGTGTAGTGTTTTATTAAAATGAGAATATTTCAATAATATACACTTTTTTTATCTTACACAAATTCTAGTTAGGGGGAATAAATATTGAAAGCTTATGCAACGGATAAGATTAGAAATGTAGCTTTACTAGGACACAGTAGTAATGGGAAAACCACTTTAACAGAAGCAATGTTATTTGCAACAGGTGTAACGACAAGACAAGGGAAAGTAACAGAAGGAAATACAGTATCTGACTTTGAAAAACAAGAAATTGCTAGAGAAGTTTCCATTGGAACATCTGTAATACCAATAGAACTTAATAATTTAAAATTTAATATACTTGATACTCCTGGATATTTTGACTTTATTGGAGAAATGTATGGGGCTAAAAGAGCAAGTGAAGGGTCAGTATTACTTATAGATGCATCTTCTGGGATTGAAGTAGGAACAGAAAAAGCCTGGAAGAATGTTGAAAAGTATTCTACTCCAAGGTTGATATTTTTAAATAAAATGGATAAAGAAGATATAGATTTTGATAAGCTGCTTAATGAGCTTCAAAGTGAATTTGGGGATAAAATTGTTCCTTTTTCACTTCCTATAGGAGCTGGAGAATCTTTTAAGGGCTTTGTAAGCGTTTTAGATGGGAAGGCTTACGAATATACTGGGAAGGTAAGAAAAGAGATAGCTCTTACAGATGACCAACAAGAAAAAGTTGATGAAATAAAAGAAACCTTGATGGAAAGAATAGCCGAAACTAGTGAAGAGTTGATGGAAAAGTACTTTGAGGGCGAAGAGTTTACAAGGGAAGAAATAGACAAGGGGATCAAGGAAGGGGTTTCTACTGGAGACCTAGTACCCCTAGTAGTTGGTTCCGCTGAAAAAACAATAGCTGCTGACTTTTTACTAGAGCTTATAGGAAAGTATATCCCATCTCCAGCAGATGTTGGAGATGTAAAGGGAACTAAGGATGGGAAAGAAGTTATTAGAAAAGTTGACTCATCTGAACCATTTTCAGCCATTGTATTTAAGACAATAATTGACCCATTTGTAGGTAAGTTGACTATGTTTAAAGTTGTATCTGGCAAGATCACAAAAGATACAGACCTTTATAACTCAACTAAAGAGGAATCAGAAAAACTTGCAAACTTATTCTTATTAAGGGGCAAAAACCAAGTTGAAGTTTCAGAAATCTTAGCAGGGGATATTGGGGCAACTTCCAAACTATCTTATACACAAACAGGAGATACTCTTTGTGATAAGAACAACCAGACCCTATATGAAACAATAAGCTACCCTCAACCAACCTTATTTAAGTCAGTTGAACCTAAAAATAAGGGAGATGAGGAGAAGATAGGAACTTCCTTAAATAAAATGATAGATGAAGACCCTACCTTTGTCCTAGAGAGAAATACAGAAACAAAGCAACTTCTTATAGGGGGACAAGGAAGTGTTCAACTTGGAGTTATTGTAGATAAGTTAAAACAAAACTTTGGAGTTGATGTAGTCTTAAGTAGTCCAAAGATTGCCTATAGGGAAACTATAAAAGGCAATGCTACAGTCCAAGGTAAGCATAAGAAACAATCAGGTGGAGCTGGTCAGTATGGAGATGTCCACATGAGGTTTGAACCATCCCAAGAGGAATTTGAATTTTCCCAAGAGATATTTGGGGGCTCAGTTCCAAGAAACTATTGGCCTGCAGTTGAAAAGGGTATTAGGGATTCCTTAGAAAATGGAGTTTTAGCAGGTTGTCCTGTTGTTAATATAAAAGCAACCTTGTTTGATGGATCCTACCACGATGTTGACTCAAATGAAATGGCCTTTAAACTAGCAGCCCAAATTGCATTTAAAAAGGGTATGGAAGCTGCCAAACCTGTTTTATTAGAGCCAATTATGAAGGTAGAAGTTTCAATACCAGATGATTATATGGGTGATGTAATGGGAGATATGAATAAGAGAAGGGGTAGGATCTTAGGTATGGAACAGCAAAGTGATGGAACTCAAAAGATCACAGCTGAAGCTCCTCACTCAGAATTGTTTGAATATGCCATTGACTTAAGGGCTATGACTCAAGCTAAGGGAAGCTTTACCATGGAGTTTTCTAAATATGAAGAAGTACCTTCAATGATATCTGAGAAAATAATAGCTGACTACAAAGCTCAAAGAGAAAACAATTAATAATCATTTAATATGGAAAAACACTAGCTTTTTAAGCTAGTGTTTTCTAATAATAAAAAGGAGAGATCTCATGTTATTTAAAGATATAACAATCCTAGATGAGGATTTTAAGATACAAGAAAATATAAATTTAATAACACAAGGTGATAAAATTTCCTATATTGGAAAGGACCTACCACAAGGGTATAGGGGGGAGATTTACAATGGAAAGAACAAGGTCCTCCTACCTGGTTTTTTTAATACCCATAGCCATATACCCATGACCCTACTTAGGGGGTATGGTGAAGGCCTCCCCCTACAAAGGTGGTTGTTTGAGAAGATGTTTCCCTTTGAAGCCAGGTTAAAACCTAGTGATTGCTACTGGGGAAGCCTTCTTGGGGCAATGGAGATGATAAAAAGTGGGGTGGTTTCATATTCAGATATGTATTTTAATATAGAAGATATAATAAGGGCAAGTAAGGATAGTGGCTTAAAGGCAAATATCTCCCACGGGACATCCTCAAACCCAAACAATCCAAATTTTAAAGACTCAATAGCCTATAAAGACACAGAAAGGATGCTAGAGGCTGTAAAAAAAGAAGCAAGTGATAAGATAAAAATAGATATAGGTCTTCATGCAGAATATACTTCAAATGAAAATTTGGTTAGGCAAGTTGCAGCATATGCCAAGGAAAAAAACTTAATTGTCCATACCCATATTTCTGAAACCTTAAGTGAGCATGAATCCTGTAAAGAAAAGTATGGATTAACTCCGACAGAGTATTTTGAAAAATGTGGTCTATTAGATAATAAGGTGATTGGGGCCCATTGTGTATGGATAGAAAATGAAGATTTTCAAATTATTAAAGAAAAAGGCTTAAGTCCCATCCACTGCGTTTCTAGCAACTTAAAATTAGGTAGTGGTTTTGCTCCAATTAAAAAAATGATGGATATGGGGATAGAAATAGGTATTGGAACAGATGGAGCATCTTCAAATAATAACTTAAATATCCTAGAAGAGATGCATATTAGCTCCTTACTTATTAAGGGGATCAATAGGGATCCTCAAGTTATGTCTCCTAAAGAAATAATAAAAATAGCTACAATAAATGGAGCAAGGTCCCAAGGTAGGTATGATACGGGGTGTCTAAAAGTAGGTAACAAGGCTGATATAATAGTCTTTGATATGGACAAGGCTCATTTGCAACCAATTTTTGATGTACTTTCAAATATAATATATTCAGCCAGTGGGGATGATATATCCTTAAATATGATAGATGGAGAAATTGTTTATAAGAATGGAGAATTTATGACTATAGATAAAGAAATGGTCATCTATAAGTCAAATGAAATAAAGGATAGGATCCTAAAAGAACTAGTGTAGGAAAGAGGTTTTATGATGAAGATGCTAAAAGAAAGAGAAGAAATTGTAAAATATGGAAAAAAGCTAATAACAAGTGGATTAACAAGGGGTTCAGGTGGAAACTTAAGCATTATAAATAAAGAAGAAGGCCTTATAGCCATAAGCCCAAGTGGACTAGATTACTTTGAAACAAAAGCGGAAGATATAGTTATAGTTAATTTAAATGGAGATATTGTGCAAGGAAACCTTAAGCCATCAAGTGAACTTAGCATGCACCTAAGCTTATACAGAAATAGGGAAGATGCTTGTGCCATAGTCCATACCCATTCAAAATATGCTAGTGCAATTTCATGCATGGGGTGGGACTTAGAGCCAGTCCACTACTTGATAGCACTTGGAGGGACTAGGATAAAGTGTTCTAAGTATGCTACCTATGGGAGTATTGACCTTGCCAATAATGTACTTGATGCTATAGAAGGAAGAAAGGCTGCCCTAATTGGCAACCATGGTCTAGTAGCCCTATCATCAGATTTAGAATCAGCCTTTAGCATTGCAGACCACTTAGAATTTGTATCTGAGCTATTTTGTATAAGTAAAAGCTTAGGTAGCGCAAATATCTTAACTGATTCACAATTAAAAGAAGTAATGGAAAAGTTTAATACCCATAAGTATAAATAATTTAAAATTTCTCTTTAAAGCTGAAAATACAAGGGTTTTATTCAATATTTAAAAATAAAAAAT
>CAZSLV010000096.1:0-7034 GCA_964607545.1 uncultured Gudongella sp.
AAGGTACAAACATCAGTATTATTTATAGGTAAGTGTCTTTTGACACTCCAATCATAACATAAAAACCTACTAAATATTTCATTAGTAGGTTTTTATCTTATTCTAAATAACTTTTAAATAAAATACTAGCATTGTGGCCACCAAATCCTAAAGAATTTGATAGGGCGTATTTAATATCTCTCTTTACTGCCTTATTTGGGGTGTAGTTTAGGCTACATTCTTCATCCCTTGTAGTGTAATTTATTGTAGGTGGAATTATAGAATTTTTTATAGCTAAAACTGTTGCAATTGCTTCCACCCCACCTGCAGCTCCTAATAGGTGGCCTGTCATTGATTTTGTAGAACTTATATTAATGTCTTTTGCATGGTCTCCAAATACTTTTTCAATTGCAAGGGACTCAAGCTTATCATTAAAGTAGGTACTTGTCCCATGGGCATTTATATAATCAACCTCTTCTTTTACTGCCCCACCTTCTGATAAGGCTAAAGACATTGCCTTACTTGCCCCTTTAGCTTCTGGGTCTGGTTGGGTAATATGGAAGGCATCTGAAGTTGATCCATAGCCTACAATTTCTGCATATATCTTTGCCCCTCTTTTAAGGGCATGGTCTAGGTCTTCAAGGATAAGTATTCCTGCCCCTTCTCCCATAACAAAACCATCCCTATCCTTATCAAAGGGCCTACTTGCACTTTCAGGAGAATCGTTTCTACTTGATAGGGCCTTCATAGAAATAAAGCCTGCTACAGATAGCTTAGTTATAGAGCTTTCTGTCCCCCCTGTTACAACCATATCTTGGTATCCGTGTTTTATACTTCTGAAGGCTTCACCTATTGCATGGGTTGCTGATGCACAAGCTGTTGTTAAGGTCATAGATGAACCCTTCAAACCTAAATTCATAGATACTTGTCCTGCTGCCATATTTGTTATCATCATGGGAATAAAGAGTGGACTTACCCTTCCTGGCCCCTTTAATTCAATTTTTTCTTTTTCTGCTTCTAGGGTAGTAATGCCACCAATACCTGAACCTATAATAGTACCTACCCTTTCTAAGTCAAGGCTTAAAAGGTCAATTCCCCCATCTTCTATGGCTTCTTTTGAAGCTGCCACTGCATATTGAGAAAATAAGTCCATCCTCTTAGCTTCTTTTTTCTCCATATAAAGGCTAGGGTCAAAATCTTTTACTTCTGCTGCTATCTTGGTTTCATGGTCTTTTGGGTCAAATTTAGTTATATAGGAAACTCCTGACCTCCCACTTAATAATCCATCCCAAAGGGCATCTTTATTATTTCCTAGGGGTGAAATTGCTCCAAGACCTGTTATAACAACTCTTTTCATCTAGACACCTCTCTTAAATTATGCTATTTTAGATTCTACGTAACTAACAATATCTCCAATATTCTTAAAGCCTTCAGCTACTTCATCTGGTACTTCAATTTCGAATTCATCTTCAAGAGCCATCATAATTTCTACTGCATCTAAAGAATCTGCTTCTAAGTCCTTCATAAGTGATGTTTCTCTTTTAATTACCTCTACCTCTACGTCTAATTGTTCTGCAATAATTTCTTTTACCTTATCAAATACCATTTTTTACTTCCTCCTTTTATTATATGTTCATTCCGCCATCTATTTCTATTACCTGACCAGTTATGTAGTCAGATTTTTCACTTGCTAGGAATACTACTAAGTCGCTAATTTCTTTAGGACTTGCAAAGTATCCTAGGGGTATTGCCTTTTTCATACTTTCCTTTACCTGATCAGAAAGTGCATTTGTCATATCTGTTGATACAAAACCAGGGGCAATTGCATTGACTCTTATCCCTCTAGACCCTAATTCTTTGGCTGATGACTTAGTTAATCCTATTATTCCAGCCTTTGAAGCTGCATAATTTGCTTGTCCTGCATTTCCCATTATACCAACAACTGAAGATAGGTTGATTATTTTACCATACCTCTTTTTCATCATAGAACGACTTATAGCCTTAGTGGTAAGAAAGGCAGATTTTAAGTTAACCCTTATTACATCATCCCAATCTTCTTCACTCATCCTGATAAGTAAATTATCTTTAGTGATTCCAGCATTATTAACTAGAATATCAATGCTACCAAGTTCCTTCTCTATAAGGCTTATCATGCTTTCCACATCTTCTTTAAGACTTACATCTGCTTTTACAATTAAAGCCCTTTGACCTATTTTTTCTATTTCTTTTTTAACTTCTTCTGCCATTTCTTTATTGCTATTGAAAGTTAAGGCAATCTCATACCCTGCTTTTGCAAGAGATAGGGCAATTTCTTTTCCAATTCCCCTACTTCCACCTGTTACTAATGCAATCTTTGTAGTCATTTTTACGCCCCCCTATTAATTGTATCTAACACATTATGGAAACTTTCCACATCTGATATAGAGAGAGCTTTTACTTCTTTATTTAAAGATTTTCCTATACGCTTAACAAAGCCTGTAAGTGACTTACCTGGTCCTATTTCAATAAAGGTATCAACTCCATCATCTATCATATACTCTATAGATTGTTGCCACATTACTGAATTAGACACTTGGTCTACTAACTTTTGGATTAGGTCTGACTTATCTGAAATAACATAGCCATCGACATTTGTAACAACTCTTTTTTCAAAAGCAGAAATCTTTATCTTCTCTAGCTCATTTCTTAATCTTTCACCTGCTGGTTTTAACAAGGAAGAGTGAAAGGGTGCACTTACTGGTAGTTCTACAGCCTTCTTTGCCCCTAAGTCTAAGGCTATCTTACTAGCTATTCTCAAGCCCTTTAGTTCTCCAGAAATTACAATTTGATCTGGGCTGTTGTAGTTAGCAACTTCTACAATACCATAGTCCTTGGTTTTTAAAAGGAGTTCTGGCAACTTATCTCTTGATAGGCCTAATAAGGCCATCATACCGCCTAAACCTTGGGGAACTGCTTCTTGCATAAACCTACCTCTTTGTCTTACTATGGTAAGGGCATCAGAAAATAGTATGGACTTACTCTTAACTAGGGAGGTATATTCTCCTAAGCTTAAGCCTGCAGTATAATCACAATCTACTCCCTCTTTTTCAAGGGCTCTTAGCATAGCAACACTTGCTGTTAGGATGGCAGGCTGAGTATTTTCAGTTTTTTTAAGATCCTCTTCAGATCCATTGAATATAAGACCACTTAAGTCCTTATTTAGGGTGTCATCTGCCTCCTCAAAGACCATCTTAGCTTCTTTAATTTGCTTGTAAAAATCCATACCCATTCCAATATGTTGGGCTCCCTGGCCTGGAAATAAAAATGCTTTTTTATTCATCTTATTCACCCCCTTTTCTACTACTTAGGGTTTGAATAAGTAAATCAGCTTCATTGATTATATCTTCTAAAATATCCTTACAGGGTTTTATATCATTTATCATCCCTGCAATTTGACCAGACATAATTGATCCATTGTCTACATCCCCATCTACAACCGCTAATCTCAATCTTCCAGAACCTTCCCTTTCAAGTTCTTCAGGTGGGGTGTTGTTTTTTTCTAAATCTAAAAAGTCTTTTGTAAATTTGTTTTTAATTACCCTTACAGGATGACCTGTAGTTCTTCCAGTTACTATTGCATCCCTATCTTTTGAAGCTAAAATTTTAGCCTTGTAATTATCATGAACCTTAGCCTCTGTGGAACATACAAATCTAGTCCCCAGTTGAACACCATCTGCACCAAGGACGAGGGCTGCTAAAAACCCTCTTCCATCGCCAATTCCCCCTGCTGCAATAACTGGGATAGAAACTGCATCCACAACTTGGGGGACAAGAGCCATAGTTGTAAGTTCACCTATATGGCCACCAGCCTCAGTTCCCTCTGCAATAAGGGCATCAACACCTTGTTTTTCTAGCCTCTTTGCAAGGGCCACACTTGGAACAACAGGAATTACCTTAATATTGTGTTTTTTAAATTTTTCAAGGTACTTGCCAGGGTTTCCAGCCCCTGTTGTAACAACTGGCACACCTTCTTCACATACTATATTCACTATGTCTTCTACAAAGGGAGATAGGAGCATAATATTTACTCCAAAGGGCTTATCAGTCATGGTCTTTACTTTTCTAATTTCTTCTCTGATAACATCCCCAGGGGCATTACCTGCTGCAACCACTCCAAGTCCACCAGCTTCTGATACAGCTGCTGCCAATTCACTTGTAGCAACCCAAGCCATACCACCTTGTATGATTGGGTATTTAATGTTTAAAAGTTCTAATATTTTTGTATTATACATTTTTAGCCTCCTTATTCCATTTTATAACTAAAGAAGCCCATGATAAACCAGCGCCAAATGCAATTAACAATACATTATCGCCCTTTTTTATCTTGTTTTCACGGTATGCTTCATCCAGAGCAAGAGGAATAGAGGCAGCGGATGTGTTTCCGTACCTATCTAAATTAACATGAATTTTTTCTCTACTTAATTTTAATTTTTTTACAGCTGCATCGATAATTCTTGTATTTGCTTGATGGGGAATTAAAAAATCTATATCCTCTTTTTCAAGTCCTGCCCTTTTTAAGACTTCTAAAGACGATTTTTCCATCACCCTTACAGCAAATTTAAAGACTTCCTTGCCATCCATCCTGATGGTATGAAGCTTATTATCGACTGTTTCACTTGTTGCAGGCATCCTAGATCCACCTGCAGGTACTACTAAGACATCTCCATTGACACCATCTGACCCAAGCTCTGAAGAAAGTATTCCAAAACTTTCGTCACATGGTTCCAACACACACGCTCCTGCTCCATCTCCAAATAAAACACAAGTATTTCTATCTTCCCAATCTACTATGCTAGACATAACTTCTGCCCCTACCACCAAGACTTTCTTATACATGCCTGTTTGAATAAAGTTTGCACCTACTACTAGGCCATAGTTGAAACCAGAACAAGCAACATTGATATCAAAGGCAGCTGCCCTTTTAGCCCCTATGTTTTTTTGTACAATTCCTGCTGTTGAAGGGAAGAAATAATCTGGGGTCGAAGTAGCAACTATTATTAAGTCTAAGTCTTCTGCTTTAATATTTGCATCCTCTAGGGCCTTAATTGCTGATATACTTGCTAAGTCCGAAGTTGCAGTATTTTTATTGGCTATTCTTCTTTCCCTAATCCCAGTCCTAGTTACAATCCACTCGTTATTAGTATCGACAATCTTAGAAAGATCTTCGTTACTTAGGACATTGTCTGGCAAGCAACTTCCAAGGCCAGTAATCCCAACTGGTATATTATTCAATTAATCACCTCCGTATTTACTTTTCTAAATTTTCTCCTCGATTATTAATTTTAGTTTGCAAAGTCAATGTTTTTCTATTATGATTGACTATAGATATATACAAACCTAAAACAAGTATAAAGGATAAACCATATTAAATCAATATTTTATTTTTTTCTTTATTTTAAAATGGAGGTGAAAGATAATGAAAACTTACAATATAAATGAGATAATGCAAATAATTCCCCACAGGCAACCATTTTTATTTGTAGATAAGGTAGAAGTTATAGAGGCAGGAAAAAGTGGGGTTGGCTATAAGTCAGTCACCATAAACGAACCCTTCTTTGCAGGTCACTTCCCAGAAAACCCAGTAATGCCTGGAGTTTTAATTGTTGAAACAATGGCTCAAGTTGGGGCAGTAATATTGCTTTCTATGGACACTTTTAAAGGGTCTACAGCTTACTTTGCAGGTATTAACAAGTTTAGGTTTAAGAAAAAAGTACAACCTGGAGACCTGCTTAAAATGGAAGTAGAAATTATAAAGTTAAGGGGCAAGGTAGGTATTGGGTATGGTAAGGCTTATATATCTGATGGTCTTGCTGCAGAAGGGGAGTTTATGTTTGCAATAGAAGAAAAGGAGGAGGTTAAGTAAAGATGAAACAATTAAAAATTGGAGATAAAGTCACATCACTTCCTATTATTCAAGGAGGCATGGGGGTAGGGGTATCTCTTAGTACACTTGCATCAGCAGTTGCTAATAATGGAGGTATTGGAGTAATATCTGGAGTGCAAATTGGCTTTAGAGAAGAAGACTTTTACAAAAAAACAAAAGAAGCTAATATAAGGGCCTTAAGAAAAGAAATAAGAAGGGCCAAGGACTTAAGTCCAAATGGAATTATAGGGGTAAACCTTATGGTTGCAATAGAAAACTATGCTGATATGGTTAAAACAGCAGTTGAAGAAAAAATTGATTTGATAATTTCTGGAGCAGGTTTGCCAAGAGATTTACCTGAATTAGTAAGGGGTAGCTTAACAAAGATAGCTCCTATTGTATCCTCAGGTAAGGCTGCTGCAGTAATCACCAAATTGTGGAAAAAAAGATACGATCGTTTACCAGACCTAATAATTCTTGAAGGTCCACTAGCTGGTGGGCATTTGGGTTTTTCCAAAGAAGAATTATCAGATGGTAATGAAAAAGATTTAAAAGATTTATTAAAAGAAACTCTAGAAGCTATGAAACCCTTCCAACCTGAGGATGGTCCTAAAATTCCAATAGTTGTAGCTGGAGGAATTTACAATGGCTATGATATAAAAGAGTTTTTAGATCTCGGGGCAGATGGTGTACAGATGGGAACAAGGTTTGTTGCAACAGAGGAATGTGATGCAGATATAGCCTTTAAAAATGAGTATTTAAAAGCAAAAGAAGAGGATATAGATTATATTATAAGCCCTGTAGGAATGCCAGGCCAAGCTGTAATCAACCCATTTATCAAAAGAATCACTAAAGAAAGACAAGATATAAAACACTGCTATAGGTGCTTATCAGGGTGTAATCCTAAGACCACTCCATATTGCATTACAGATGCCTTAATTAATTCTGTAAAGGGCAATGTTGACAATGGCTTAGTCTTTATTGGAAAGAAGGGTTACTTGCTAGATAGTATAGTTCCTGTAAAAGACCTTATGGAACAATTAAAAAAAGAAATGAGTTAAGATTAAAACCAACAAGGGTAATCCTTGTTGGTTTTTTTGTCCTTTTTATAATATTTAAGAATAATTTATTTGCTTGTGGTAATTTTTAGCTA
>CAZSLV010000097.1:0-6845 GCA_964607545.1 uncultured Gudongella sp.
ACCCCCGTATCGGACTTTCACCGACTAGTTTGCGCCCATGCTGGGCGCACAAAAAAACCAGCACCTATTTGCTTAATAAGTGCTGGTTTAAAAAATATATTTATTTTACTACTAGGACTGAAATTTTTACATGGTGGATGACCTTATCTGAAACACTTCCAAGGAGGGTTCTTGAAAAGGCACCAAGGCCTCTACTTCCCATAATAAGTAAATCATAGTCCCCTTCTTCTGCAAGCTTTATTATTTGGTCAACCACATCTCCAGTCTTGTATATAGTTGTGAACTTACCCTTAAAATCTGAAAATATTTCTTCTGCTTCCTTTAAGACATTCTTTGACCTTTCCATTTCAGCCCTACCAAGTTCAGACTTTATAGCCTGGTTGTGAGAGTATATGTTGTCATATAGGGTTACAACAGAAACTACAGTTACTTCTGAACCCATATCTGTTGCTATTTGCTTTGCCTTAAACAAAGCCTTCTGAGAATACTTAGACCCATCTGTTGCAACAAGTATCTTTTTCATGAAAATCCCTCCTTTTATTTACTTATACCCATATTATTCTTAATACCCTTTCTTATTTTCACATATTAAGCTTAAAGGCCGTTTTTCTCCAAAATATATAGGATTAAACCTAAGAGCATTCCAAAGGGGATCGTAAACAAAAAAGCCCTGTTTTTAAGTGTATGAAATAAAGAGTGGTCATGAAATTTATCTTGTGTCAGGATTTTTTTGTCCTTTAGTGGACTATACATCTTTGCAAATATTACTGTACCAAGTAAAATTCCAAACAACCCACCTGTTAAGGCATCAAGATAGCCATTTCCTATGGCAGCTGCTATAGTGCCGGGACAATAACCTAATAATCCAAAGCCCAGCCCAAAAATTAAACCACCTATTATAGCATTTTTAAGTGATCCAGATTTTCCTTCAACTTCTATTAGCCCCCTAGGGTAAAGATAGCTTACCCCAAGCATTGTTACTATTATTGCTGTAAGTATTATTTTAACTACTGTAAAATCACTTAACCTAAGCTGGCCAATTATTACATCGTATTTACTAACCCCTCCCTTTTGTAGGAGAAAGCCAAATAAAAACCCTATAACCAGTCCTTGTATAAGTTTTTTTGAATTTTTTTCTTTATTCATTTATTCCACCCCTAGATTAAATAAACAATATATACAGAAATAATCCCACCTATAAAAAAGCAAATAGTTGCAAGCCAGCTGATTAAAGAGAGTAAACTTGTTCCACTTATCCCATGGCCACTTGTGCACCCTCCTGCCCACCTTGCCCCTATTCCAAGAAGGACTCCACCAAGAAGGGCTATGATAAACCTAAAAGAAAAACTATTTGAAATTTCACCTGCCCACATAGGGGGAACTCTCATAAGGAGAAAATCTCCAGAAAGCATTGATGAAGTAAGGGCCCCTAAGACAACTCCTAGTATAAGCATTACTTCCCAGTCTATTTTAGGTTCTTTCTTTTGAAAGTATTCATTTTCCCTAACTTCTTTTTTATCAATTTGCTCGTAAATCATACCTCCAATTTTTAAAAAGCTTGTTGAAGCTCCCAAGGGTTTTTTTGAAACTAAAAGGGCACCTAGATTAAGTAATCCAATAAGAATTCCAACAAGATAGGGTGACCATTCTTTTAAAGCTAAGAAATCCATCCTAGCCCTCCTTTCCTCATAAAAATTTTACTTTTTTTATTTAAAAGCTTCTAGCATTTCAACCCCACCTGTTATAATTCTAGCATCGTAATTCTTAGCCTTAAGGTAAGATGCTCCTATGGTTGACCTTTCACCTGATGCACAAAGTACATAAATAGTCTTCTTGTAATCTAAATAATCTAGACACTTATAGATATTTTGAAGGGGAATGTTTATCCTATTTTTATCTGGATCATCAGCTTCAATTTCTTCTTTTTTTCTTATATCTAAGAGTATAAAGTCTCCATTTTTAGGTAATTCTTTAAATTTAATTGCAGTAATAGACCTTGTTTTTTCAAGTTCTTCTCCACTTTGTTCCCATTTTCCAAGTCCATCTGCAAGATAGCCAATAATATTATCAAAGCCTATCCTCCTTGCATACCAATAAAGTTCTTCAAGCTCCCCTATAGAAGGACTTCCTACAAATACAAGCTTTTGATTAGTTTCATAAATTGCCCCTAAAAAGGAAGATAAGAGGACCTTTGGCATATAGATAGACCCTGGGATATGGCCTCCTATATAACTTTCCTTGTTCTGAGTGTGAAGGAGTAAAACTTCATCTTTTATATTTTTAAATTCATCAAGTGTAAGGGGATTTAAACTTATCCCACCTCCTACAAAGGGCTCTCCTAAAAGGTTTCGCTTTTCCATCGCATTAAAATACCTAGGCTTTATTCTCATTTTTGCATGTTTTTTTATAAAGTCATCCTTGCCATTAACTTGTAGAATCTTACTATTTAATCTTTCATAGCCAAGGGTTGAATACTCTCTTTCATCCATTGAATCTCCACAGGCTGACCCTGCTCCATGGGCAGGAAATAACAAGACATGGTCTCCAAGGGGGAGGATTTTATTAAAGATGCTATCATAGAGGAGTCCTGTCATCTTGTTTAATTCTTCTTTCCCATAAAAGTCAGTCCTACCAACATCTCCCATAAATAAAGTATCGCCAGTAAAGACCATATAAGGAATCTTATTATCTTTTTCATATAAGACATAGGATAAATGTCCCAAGGTGTGACCTGGTGTGTGTAAGACTTTTAACCTTATACCTTTTATATTTACTTCAAAGCCTTCTTTAATCCCCTCCCCGTACTCATAAGCTAAGTCCTCATGATCTGATATGTATACTTTTGCCCCTGTTTTCTCACTAAGTTCCCTTGAGCCTACTAGGAAATCTTCATTCCTATGAGTTTCAAAAATATACTCTATCCTCATTCCTGCAAGCCTTGCCTCTTCCATATAAACCTCTACATCCCTCATAGGATCAATTATGGCTAAAGTTTCTCCATCTCCAACCATATATGAATACTGTGCAAGTCCCTTTGTCACAATTCTTTTAAAAAACATAAAAATTCTCCTTTTTTATATTTATTTACCCTTAAATTAAAGTGTTAAATTACTAGTGTGAAAAATTTATACTTATCCCCATTTGAAAAAAGTCTTTATTTGTGGGATATTATAGGTAGCAAATTAAATAGGGAGATGAATAAAATGAAAGTAATTGACCTTACACATTATATATCTGAGGATATGCCTGTTTATCCAGGGACTGATAGGCCAAGGCTAGAAGTTGCCAACACTTACGAAAAAGATGGGTTTAAGGAAACTCTTATGACAATGTATTCCCATACTGGGACCCATATGGACCCACCAGCCCATATCTTTAAGGGTAAAAAAACCTTAGATGAGTTCCCCATTGAACACTTTATAGGAAGGGCCCATGTAATTGATTGTTCATATTTAAAAGAGGGGGATAAAATTACAATAAAAGACATAAATAGGGACTTAGCAGATAAGGCAGAATTTTTATTATTTTATACTGGGTGGGAAAAGTATTGGGGTAGTGAAAAGTTCTTTGGAGATTATCCCTACATCGATGATGATGTAGTTTCTTATATAATAAGTCAAAATAAAAAGGGGGTTGGTTTTGATACAATAGGAATCGATCCTATTAGGGATGAAAACTTAACCATCCACAAGAGATTATTTGAAAACAACGAAATGGTAATAATTGAAAATCTTATGAATTTAGGTAAAGTAGGCATAGACTTATTTACCCTGATAGCTCTTCCTCTTAAACATAAAGATGCAGATGGGTCCCCCATAAGGGCTCTAGCTATGTTAGAAGAATAAGTTTTAGTTTTAAGGTTTAATTATCCTAAATTTAGCCGATAAGGTTAGTAATAGGAGGTGGTAATAATGAAGATAGGTGGTATAAACAATATACAAAATACAGAAAAGTTAAAAAGGGACAAGGTAGATTTCCCTAAAAAAGCAAATAATGAACCCAGCGTTATTTTTGAAAAGACAAAAGAAGATGACATAAAGACAACCTATGATAAGGCAAGTATAGACAAGCTTAAAAATGAATCAAATAAATCTTTTGATGCCCTAAAAAAAATGGTTGAGGAACTTTTAAAGAGCCAAGGAAAGGTTCTAAAGGACCTTTTGCCAGGGGATACAGTTAAGGTTGATGGGGCTACAAGGCTTGAGGCAAGTAAGCTAATTGCAGATGATGGTCCTTTGGGGATTGAAGCTATGAGCGATAAAATCGTAGATTTTGCAAAGGCTATTTCAGGTGGAGATAAGGGTAAGTTAGAAACCCTTAAAAAAGCAATTGATAAGGGTTTTAGAGAAGCTGAGAGAATCTTAGGGGGCCTACCAGATATTTCAATGAAGACCTATGATAGGATTATGGAAAAGCTTGACCTATGGGAAAAAGGTAATGATGAAGGAGTGCAATAAATGCACTCCTTTTTTTTATTTATATAAGCTTATCTAAAGCTTGTTTTAAGTCTGCTATAATATCATCTGGGTCTTCAAGGCCTACTGATATTCTTACCAAACCTTCAGATATATGAGCTTCCGCCCTTTCTTCTGGTGTGTATGGTGAGTGGGTCATTGAAGCTGGGTGTTGAATAAGAGTCTCTGTATCTCCTAGACTTACTGCAAGGGTACAAAGTTCAACTGTATTCATCAGTTTTCTTCCTGCCTCGAGTCCTCCCTTAACTTCAAAGGCAATCATGGCACCTGGCATAAGCATTTGCTTTTGAGCTAGGTCATACTGTGGGAAGGACTTTAAGCCTGGATAAAGTATCTTTTCAACAGCTTCATGAGATTCAATAAACTCTGCAACCTTTTGGGCATTGGCACAGTGCCTATCCATTCTTAAGTCAAGTGTCTTCATTCCCCTGTTAATTAAAAATGCATCAAATGGGCTAAGTGATGCCCCTGTCATATCTTTTATTCCATATAACCTTACTTGGTCAATAAATTCTTTTTTACCAGCTGCAAAACCAGCAATTACATCCCCATGGCCATTTAGGTATTTGGTAGCTGAGTGGATTACTACATCTGCACCCAAATCAAGGGGTCTTTGAAGGTAAGGTGTACAATATGTGTTATCTACAACTACTATACAACCTTCAACTTCATGTGCTATCTTTGCTACTGCCTCTATATCTGTTAAGTCCATATTTGGATTTGCAGGACTTTCCAAGTATACAAGCTTTGTGTTTTCTTTCATAGCCTTTCTTACATTTTCTGGGTCTGATGTATCTACAAATTCTACTTCTACATTAAACTTTGAAATTCCATGGTTTAAAAATGCAAATGTACAACCATAAAGGGTTTTAGCTGCAATAATATGGTCTCCTCCACCAACTTGTGTCCAAATTACTGATGTAATTGCACCAATTCCAGATGCCATAGAAACTGCTGCTTCAGCATTTTCAAGATTAGCTAGCTTATCTTCAACTTGGGTGTTTGTAGGATTTCCAAGTCTAGAATAAATATAACCATCTTCCTCAAGGGCAAACCTTCTTCCACCTTGTTCTGCTGAATCAAATATAAAGGTTGATGTTTGATAAATAGGTGTAGCAAGTGCTCCAAATTCATTTTTTTGATAGCCCGCATGTACTGCTCTTGTTGAAAACTTCATTTTACCCATTTTTTCCTTATCCATATTTCTCCCCCTTTTATTTTATAAACTATCTATGATTTGTCTTAATTCTATTATAACTTATGAAATCAAAAAAGGTATCAAAAATAAGAAATATTTACTTATGCGGGGATTAGTTTAAATACTGCAAATATCACTAATGAAATCGTTAAAAGACTTAATAAGGTTGATGTAAATACCGCTTGGGCTGCAAAGTCTGGTTCATTATCAAGTTCAATAGAAGATACTACAACATTTACAGCTGTAGGCGCTCCCATAGCTATAACCAGTACCCGTGCTACCATTCCCTGGATTCCAAGTAGAGATACTAATAATAGGCCTATTGTAGGTGATAGCAGTAACCTAATAAAATTAGAAAGATAAAGCCGCTTGTTTTTTATTTTAAATTTAGTTTGAGAAAGCTGAGCGCCAAGTGTTAGTAATGCTACTCCTATGTAACTATTTGAAAGTATATTCAATGCATACCATAAGGGATCTATAATCATAATACCCGTTGATTTAAGTAATATGGCTGATAGAATAATATAAATAAGTGGCATTCTTAAAACATATTCTATAGCCCTCCTCGGTCCTCTTTTACCAGTTCCTGCTGTAAAAATGCCAAGGGTAAAAAACATAATATTATTGATCATCATTACTATTACTTGCACAGAAACTGCTAGTGGATCATTGAATAAAAGCTGCATTAAAGGCAAGCTATAATTTCCAGCGTTAAAATATGTAGATGTATTTATAAAAACGCTAGCTTCAGTTTGACTATAAGCTCTTAATTTTGCAATTAAGTATGAGATTCCTGTTAATAGGAAAATCATAATAACAGTAAATATAACTACACTTTTAACTATATCTCCACTTAGGTCACTTTCATAAATCTTTACAAATAAAGTAGCAGGCATTAATAAGTAAAATTGCAATTTGCTCATTGTCTTTATATCTATATCAAAGACTTTTTTTATAAACATACCAAATATAATAATCAGAAATATGGTCAATATTACACTTATAAATGAAAAATCAAAAGCCATAATTATACAACTCCAAAATTTTATTTAGGATCTTTAAATTACAATCCTATTCTTTGAAAAAGCCTAATTCATACTATTATATCAACTTAAATAAATATATCAAATCAATATACATATATAATATGTTTTCAACTAATTTCAAAAATG
>CAZSLV010000098.1:0-6670 GCA_964607545.1 uncultured Gudongella sp.
TTTATAATTAAAATTTAAGGCTTTTACATATTTTTGTAATATGTGGGTATTTACTATTATAAGAGTTAGATGTTAGAAGGGGTTAGCTTATGATTTCAAAAGAAGATGTTTCATATGAAGGAGTAAAAAGTTCACATAAGTTTATGCTATTTGTATTTATTTTAGTCTTAATTTGGTCTGCTATAAATCCCTTTTCCTATATGACATGGGCCCCCCTAGCAACCCCTGCTATTATCTTTGTACTTGTTATGGTCCTTACCTATAAAAAGTTTGAGTTTTCTACATTTGTTTATCTTGTAATCTTAGCCCACACTATTATTTTATTGATAGGGGCTAAGTATACTTATGAAAGAAACCCCCTCTTTGATTATCTGATGGAGGTCTTTAAGTGGAATAGAAATCACTTTGATAGGGTGGGCCACTTTGCCCAAGGCTTCACCCCTGCCCTAATGGCAAAAGAACTCCTCTTAAGAAAGGGTTATTTGGAAAAATCAAAGATGTTTTATTATATAGTCTTTTCTATAGTACTTGCTATAAGTGCAGCCTATGAATTAGCTGAATTTGCAGCATCTAAAATCTCAGGAGTCCCCAAGGAGTATGTTCTTTCCCTCCAAGGTGATGAATGGGATACTCAAAAAGATATGATAATGGCAATTATTGGAGCTGCAACTGCCTTGACCCTCTTTAGAAGGGTCCATGATAAAAGTATAGAAGACCAAAAATAAGACCCTATGAATTAAATCACTGGGTCTTATTTTCTATATAAACTATCCTTGTAACCCTACTTATCTTGCCATCCTTATCCCTTTTCTCAAAGCTTACTACATAAAACTTTTCTTTTAAGTCCTTTTTAACTTGAAATTCTAAGAGTCCCTGATTTTCTTTTATATCATATGGAATGCCATTTATTATAAACCTATATGATGAGTCTTTTTCACCTTGTGTAAGTCTAGCCTTAAAGACTGGTCTTTTACTATCAAAGCTTTCACCCATAATAAAATATGGATATATATTTTGATTATCTACCACTTTTTCTTTTTCACTTAAAGCTTCAACTTCTTCTAGGACCCTTAAGTGGTTTTTAAAGCATATTTTTTCAATTTCTTCCTCTGTGTATCCGCGACCTATTAGCTCATCTGTAATAAGTCCAAGTTTTGATGCATCTTTTAAATCTTTTGGTAAATTAGCCCCATCAAAGTCCGACCCCATGCCTACATGGTCTATTCCAATTAAATTTACTATATAATCTATGTGGTCTACAATGTAAGAAACACTGGCACTTTCCTTAGTCTTTACAAATTCATCATGGTAAACTACCCCAATTACTCCCCCATTTTCTCCAATAGCAAGTATTTGATTATCATAAAGATTTCTAATATGGGAGTTTACCCTATAGGCACCTGAATGAGAAGCTATTATGGGTGCTTTGGTGTATTTAATTACATCAAAAAAAGACTCTACTGAAAGGTGGCTTACATCTACTATTATTCCTAGCTTATTCATCCTTTCAATAGTCTTTATGCCTAAGTCTGTTAAACCAGCTGGTGATTTTGTCCCATTTTTATCTCCAAAGGCTTTATGAAGCCCTTGACCCAAAGCATTAGAATAATTCCAAGTAAAGCCAATAGATCTGACACCTAAATCATAATACTGATTTAAGAGTTCTTCTGCATTTTCATTGGATATAGAGTAGGCACCTTCTATGGCAGGTACTGCTGCTATTCTTCCACCTGCTAGAGTTTTGTTTATTTCTTCACTTGACTTAGCTATATTAAATACATCTTGATTTCTTTTTTGTGTATAGTAAAGACCATTAATTATTGCTAGGGTCCTACTTACACTCCTATCAGGATTCCCATAAAAGGGTGATGAATAAGCAGCAAAATAACCAACATCAAATTTTCCCTTTTTCATCTTTTCTATATCTATTTGAAGGTTCGTAGACTCTCTTATATCTATAATTGGAAGCCATGTTTTTTCATCAATTATTTTCATCATTGTATCATTGTGGCTATCAAAAACAGAAAATTCCTTCTTATTAATATTCTCAGCTGCCCCATAGGATTTTTTTGCATAAGGAAATCCTATTATTAACAAAGTTACTACTAATCCTAAACTAAGAAATCTCATAAAATTTCTCCTTTAATTTAAAGTTTTTTTCTGTCGATTGAAAATAAAAGTAATTAGAATAGCTATAAGAAGTAGTATAAAACTAATAATAAAAGCATTCGAATAATTTCCACTTGCATCAAATACTGCTGCTCCTGTTAAGGGTCCAAGTATACCACCAAGTCCCCACCCTGAAAATAACAATCCATAATTAAGCCCAAAATATTTTGTACCGTATAAGTCACCTATAGCAGCTGGAAATACTGAAAAACCTGCACCATAGCAAAATCCTGCTATAGAAGCTGTTACAAGCATTACTGGTATTATATTTGCACTTCTAAAAATAACCATATTTATTGCCTGCAAAACAAATAAAAATCTTAGAGTATTTATCCTTCCAATTTTATCAGAAAGTATGCCCCCGGCAATCCTTCCAAAACTATTGAATACAGATATTACCATAACTAGAATAAATCCTGCTCTCCACCCAATTTGAATTTGGGCAATATTCGATATATGGGATATAACCATTAGTCCTGCTGAAGAAGATAGACCAAGCATTAACCAGAGCATATAAAATTTACTAGACTTTAACATTTGTTTCCATTGTAGGTCTTTAGATACTACATAATCATCTTTAGCTTTAAATCCTTCAAAATTATGGTTTTTGGGTGGATTAGAAAGTTTAAGAGATAAGGGTAGGGCTGTAAGAAGAACTAGTAAGCCAATATATATTAAGGTTTGCCTAACTCCAAGCCTTATAATTAAAAAGCTCGCTAATGGTGAATATAGGAGTGCTGATAAACCTACTCCAGACACAACTATTCCCGTTACCTTTCCTTTCATACTAGGATGGAACCATTTCATAGCTGGAGGTGTAGTCGATATAGTTATTATTCCAACCCCCATCCCTGCCATAACTCCAATTGTCAAGAGCATTGAAATTGGATTTAAAAATATTCCAGAAAGTATAAATCCAAGACCTACCAAAGTACCACCCAATAAACCAGACACCTTTGGACCTTTTTCATCCTGTAGTTTGCCAAATAAAACCATTGCAATTGGAAAGGCAATTGTAAATATTGTGTAGGGAAGGGAAGCTTCTTTACTAGACCATGCATGATTTTCAGTTAAACTTTTGGAAATTAAACTCCAAGCATACATCATTCCAGTGAAAAAATTTATTAAAGTTGCTGCAATTAGAACTTGGTTGGGTCGACTCATCTTATTTGATTTCATTTAATTCTCCTTTATTATTATATACCAATTATAATGGGGATTTGCTCCTTTGTCTAGGAATAGGGATTTCTATTATTAAATTTTATTTTCAAAGTGCAAGGGTCTTGTAACTTTTTTGTAGTATCTTCTTTATTAGGATGCTGTATAATAAGTAAAAGGAGGGGATTTGTCTTATGAAGGTCCAATTTAAACACTTACGGTTATTAATTGTCTTTGTCTTAATCATGGCCGTTTTTACTGGGTGCAGTTCAAAATCTTATGATATGGGGGCTCTAGCACCTGAGAGCGCACCTAGAGAAAATCAAATGGAAGCAGTTACAGAAGAGGCTGGTGTAGATGAGAAAGGCTTTGGTTTAGGTTCTGTTTATACTGGGGGGATTGAGCCAGATAAGGTAATCACAACTATTTTCTTGGGCTTTGAAACTACTGAGTTTGAAAAATCTCTGGAGAGAATGTATGCCTTGATAGAAGAAAATAAGGGTTATATTTCATCTTCTAATGTTTACTTTAGAACCTACTACGATACTCAAAGGATGAGAAATGGAGAATTTGCAATACGAATTCCTAGAGATAAGGTAAGTCAATTTAAAAATCAAATTTCTGATATTGGCAACCTAGTAAATGAATCCTCCACTAAGGAAGATGTCACAACTTATTATACTGATACCGAATCTAGGTTAAAGGTTTTGGAAATTAAGGAAGAAAGATTACTTAATCTACTTGAAAAGGCTGAAAAAATTGAAGATATCATTGCCCTTGAAAACCAATTAAGCCAAGTTATATCAGAAAAAGAAGGTTTAAAAAAGACCCTTGTTAGTTTAGATGATAGGATAGATTATTCAACCGTAAACCTTTCACTAGAGGAAGTAAGAAAGATAAGTACAACTGAAACTAAAGAAACTTCTTTTATGGATAGGCTAAATAATGCTTTTAGCAATTCCTTGTATCAATTTAAAAGGTCTGTAGAAAACTTTACGGTTTCTCTAGTATATAACCTACCATTTTTATTGGTTCTATTAATAGTTTTATTTGTTCTATATAAGATTATTAGAAAAATTACTAGACCACGAATTAAAGAAAAGGAAAGCAAAACTACAATAATTGATAATTCTAAAGATGAAGAAAAAAATTCCTAGGCAAGCTTGCCTAGGAATTCTTACTATTTTCTACCTTTTTTAATCCAAGATGCTACTTCTACAGTTCTTCTTGCTTGGTGTTTTACTGCATCTTTTACATCTTCAACCATTTCTCCATCTGGTCCAACTGTTACACTAGTACCATAAGGATTTCCCCCAGCCTTAAATAAGGATTGGTCTGTATATCCTGGAGGTACTATAATTGCTCCCCAATGCATCATTGTTCCATATAGGGCCTTAATGGTACTTTCTTGGCCACCATGTGGGTTTTGTGCCGATGACATAGCAGAAACTACCTTATCTTGGAGTTTTCCTCCTGCCCATAGGCCACCTTGCATATCTAAAAAGTTTTTCATTTGTGATGAAACATTTCCAAATTTTGTTCCTGTTGAAAATATAAGGGCATCAGCCCATTCAAGGTCACTTGAGCTTGCTATTGGGATGTCTTTTGTCATTTCTGCACATGCCCTCATTCCAGCATTTGTATTTACTACTGCTTCTGGAATAAGTTCAGGTACCTTAAGGATTCTAACCTCAGCCCCTGCTTCTTCTCCAGCTTCTTGGGCCCATTTAGCGAGTTGATAGTTTGTTCCATAACTGCTATAAAATATTACCCCTAATTTAATCTTATCCATATATACCCTCCTGTAATTTCCTATTTTTTTCAATCAACCTATTTATACCCATCAAACTTTATTAGAAACAAAAAAATACCCCAAAGGGGTATTTTTAGTTACTACATTTTGGACAAAGCCCAGTTATTAGAATTTGTTCATCCTTAATTACAAAACCTTCAACATTATCTATAAAGTCTAATTCCGATACCTTGATATCGTAAATACTCTTACAAGTATCACATTTGAAGTGGCCATGAAAACCTCTTACAGCTTCATAACGCATTTCATTTCCCTCGATATTTAAACCTTGAATCAAGGCTTTTTCCTGTAAGATCTTTAGTGAATTATATACTGTTGTCTTTGAAAGAGTTGCAATTTCCTTACCTAAGTTTTCATAAATTTCATCTACTGTAGGGTGGATACGAGATCCCATAAGATAATCTAAAATTCTAACCCTGATATATGAAGGTCTAATGCCTTCTTTTTTTAATTCTTCCATTGCTTCTTGATATTTTTTCATATTCACAACTCCAATGATTTAATACTTATATAATATATCAAACTGGGGTCCTGGTCAAGAGTCTTGACTAATCTTCAAATGCTTCGCTTACCTTCCACATTTTCCATACATTACCAACTAGGTCTGGACCTGGTTTTAAAGTAGTCTTACCTGGCTTCCAACCTGATGGTGTAACTTCTCCACCCTTAGTTTCTCTTACTAATTGGAATGCTTTTACCTGTCTAATAGTCTCTGCTACATTCCTACCTACTGGAGGAGTAAGTACTTCAAAGCCTTGTACAACTCCATCTGGATCTATAATAAATCTTCCTCTAGTTTCAGAACCACTATCTTCATCATAGATGCCATACATTTTTCCTATGTGTCCATCTTGGTCTGACGCCATTGGGAATGGTATGTCTTTTCCAATCATCTTTGATAATTCATGGTCATTCCACATTTTGTGAACAAAATGACTGTCAACACTCATAGATATTACTTCAACTCCAAGGCCTTGTAATTCTTCATATTTTTCAGCAACTGCTGAAACTTCAGTAGCTCAGACAAATGTGAAGTCTCCTGGGTAGAAGCATAATAAAACCCACTTACCCTTATAATCTTCTAGGTTGATATTAATAAATTTGCCTTCATGAAATGCTGGTGCTTCAAATGTTGGTGCTGGTTTACCTACTTTTAACATAGAATATTCCTCCTTTGTCTCCATTTGTACTGGAGAATTTTGATTTTCTTCAGGTTTAGCTCTTTTAATTTCTGGTCTTGCACATCCAGGTTTTAATTCTTCTGACATATGGCACCTCCTTAATTGTAATCATTACATTATTGTATCTATTATAATAACATACCTAGTCACTTAAGTAAATACCCTAAACTTAAGAAAACTAACTTGTTTTTGGGAATATGTTCACAAAAGAAGAAAAATTATACAGATTTAAGCGGATGGACAGAGTCGTCCATCCCTACGGATGTGATGTTAACATAGACTTAGCACAAAATATCATTCCGAGTCTAACCCTCAAAAATGTCATTCCGAGTGTAACGAGGAATCTTAA
>CAZSLV010000099.1:0-6608 GCA_964607545.1 uncultured Gudongella sp.
TAATGCTAATGAGATTCCACGTAAATCGCTTCCCTCTTTAGGATGGATAAGTAAGAGACCTATTAGAATAAATATAAGTCTTTCAAATACATTGCTCTTTTTAAGGTACCACCCAATAGACCCTGCTGATAGAAAATATACTCCTAAAAAAGCCCCTCCTATGGCAAGTCCTGTTTGAAATATACTAGCCCCTTCTACTTTAACCCCAAGAAGTAAAATTGGATTTAATAAGAAAAAGAAGGGTAGGACAAATCCAGATAAACCTACTAAGACTGCTTGTAGGGAAGATTTAACAAAGTCTGACTTGGCAATGCCAGATGCCACATAAACTGATATGGCAACTGGGGGAGTTATGTTAGATAAAGATGCGTATATTAAACAAAATAAGTGGGCTGCTATGGGTTCTGCCCCAACTTCTACCATAACAGGTACAGCCACAGCAGTTACTATGACATAAGCAGCAATGCCAGGCACCCCCATACCTAGGATAATGGACATTATTGCAACCATAATGCCTGCTTTTAAGAGTTGGCCTGGCCCTACTACTTCTAGCATTAAAAAGCCAAACTTAAGTCCTAGGCCTGTTAAGGAAACACTACCTATTATAATTCCTATTATTATACAAGAAACTCCTACACCAATAACTCCCCTTACCCCATCTTCACATGCCTTTATAATTTTTCCTATATCCATCCTAGTGTGTTTTCTAAAATAACTAGTGAGGATAGTAATAAATATAGATATAACACATGCAAATAAGGGAGTATAACCGATAATCATTAAGATTAATAAAGAAATTACAGGTGATAAGAGGTGGCCATCTTTTTTTAATACCTTAAGGCCATTTGGAATTGAATCCTTACTTAGCCCCTCTAGCCCCAGCCTTTTTGCTTCAAAGTGTACTGATAGGATTAATCCAAAGTAATACAGTACTGCAGGTAGGCTAGCAGCAAGAGCTACAACTGAATATGATACTCCAAGGTACTCTGCCATTAAAAAGGCTACAGCCCCCATAACTGGGGGTAAAAATTGGCCTCCACTTGATGCAGCTGCTTCCACCCCTGCTGCAAATTCGGCCTTGTAACCTTGATTTTTCATCATGGGTATGGTTATGGTACCTGTTGTTGCAACATTTGCAACTGCTGACCCATTTACCATGCCAAGGAGACCAGAAACTAAAACAGCAACCTTAGCTGGCCCTCCTGCAGTTTTTCCAACTAGGGCAGTTGATAGGTCATTTGCTAGCCTTGAAAAACCACTTTTATTTAAAAAGGCTCCAAAGACAATAAAGACAAATATATATGTAGCTGCTACTCCCAATCCACTCCCAAATATACCCTGGCTTCCCCAAAACATATGCCCAACAATTCTTGGCAAGGAAAAACCTGCATGACCTAATCTGCCAGGTATAAGCCTTCCTAGAAAATCATAAAATATAAATATACCTGCAAGATAAACTATTCCTCCTGATGATCTCTTAGCCCCTATAAATACAATTATTATGGCTATTAGACCAATTATATTCTCATAATCACTGACAAAGCCCCCCTTTAGGGCTATCCTATGGTAATTTAAGATAAAGTAGGTAAATACTAGTATGGTTGCGAAAATTAAAATTAAATCATATTTACTTGGATACTTCTTAGCCAGCTTCTTTTTATTTGATGGGTAGATTAAAAAACAAAATATTAAAAATAGCATTCCCGTTAAAGCCCTAAATATTATGGCTTCCATTTTCCCTAATGTGGTGTAATAAAGCTGAAAAACAACCCATAAAACAGACAAAATAGTAATTGTCTTTTGCCAAAATTCTTCTTTTCTTTTTATAGATTCTTTTTTCAAAGCTCTATTTGATCTCATATATCTACCCACCCTTCTTTTTCATTATAACAAAATTTATATAAGATATCTTATTAATTTAACCCGTTAAGGTTTACTTAACGGGTCATTTTGGACTACTTATCTAACATTAAAACCCCACCTGTAGCATAGTCTTCTCTTTCCATTTCTCTAATTATTATTTTTACATCTTCTCTTTTACAGTTTACTGTTTCAACTAAGGCTTGTGTTACCTTTTCAGCCATGGCTCTTTTTTGTTCCGTTGTTCTTCCCTTTAATAATTCTACTTGTAATATTGGCATTTTTTACCCTCCTTTTTTTATATGCTTACCCTTACCTTATCATAAGTTATATCTGATATTTTAGAAGACCCTGTCATTATCATAGTTTCGATTAGCTCAGCCTTTAATTTTTCTGTTAAAAGGCTAACTCCTTGTGCCCCTCCACCAAAAGCCATTATTGCATAGGGTCTACCTATTAATACAGCATCTGCACCAAGGGCTAGGGCCTTAAATACATCTGCCCCACTTCTAAATCCCCCATCTACAAATACTTTTACCTTATCTCCTACAGCTAGTTTTATATCATGGAGAATCTCAATACTTGCTTCTTGATTATCTAAGACCCTACCCCCATGGTTTGATACTACTATTCCATAAGCTCCACTTTCTACGGCTTTAAGGGCAGTTTTTACAGATCCTATCCCTTTTATTATAAAGGGCAAATTAGTTGATTCAACTATTTCTTTTAATTCTTCAACTGATTTTGCTGAAACTGGTTTGCCAGATTTAGCTAGGTGAACTAAACCTGCTGAATCTATGTCCATTGCAAAGGCTGGAACATTTAATTTTTCAATTATTCTTATTTTTTCTATGACCTCAGGGTTTTTCCAAGGTTTTAAGGTTGGGATGGCTTGGCCTTGCATTTCTTCAACTACCTTAAGAGGCTCAAGAAAGTACTGATCATTTGCCCCATCACCTGTAAATGCCAAAATCCCTGAATTTATTGCCCCCTTTACTATCCTGTCATCATATTCTCCTTCACTTAGTATTCCACCATAATTTATATCTATCCCTCCAATAGGGGCAATAAATATTGGTGCCGCATATGTATTTCCAAATAAGCTTATTTCTATATCGTATCCTTCTTCTTTGTAAATCGTATCCATAACTGGATGAATTCTTTGTAGATAATTATAATTTCTTTTAAAGGTATTACCTGTTCCTTTTGATCCAACCCCTGGTGTCCACCCAGCACAGGCAACCCCATTGCATTCTTTGCATACAAGACAAAGTGGTGATAAGACCTCCCTTGCCTTTTTCCTAACTTCATTGTAGTCCATACCTTTAACCCCCTTATATACTTAATGACATTATTATACCACTAAACTTTAACCTATATGAAGTAATTATCTTTGTAACTGAATATTAATATATTTTTATGGGTATTACTGATATAATTGACAAAAGGAGTGATTACTATAAAAATAAATAATTATCTAAAACTTGCATCCTTTATGCTTTTATTTCTTATATTCTTAAGCCCTCAAAAAACATTTGCTGCTAATATTAGTGAATCTGTGGTAAAGATTAACGACTTTAGCCACTACACCCAAAGAGATTACAATTATAATACCTATGGGAATTTCTTTGTTAGAAAAATAGAAACACAAGAAACTTATAAATACTGGACGGGCTTTTATTTGCCGGGTGAAACAGGTACTTTGACTTATTTTGATGATAATAAAAACTTAATAAGCCTCCCTCTTGCAGATGGACTTCTTCCGCAGGGTAGAATTTTATACTTATCGACAGATAAACACCATATGATACTAGGCCAAGCCTATACATATAAAAATCTTGGTAACGCTACAGTAGATAGCAAGGGAAGTCTTCCTATTAGTATTAAAAAAGTTGGAGGAAGTTACCTTATTAATTATTCCTATCAACTTAGCAAAGATACTTTTGGAATCTTATGGGGGGTTAGCTCTAAGGATGTCCTTGTAGATTTAAACAAACCTAACCTAAATTGGGTTTGGAAAAATTATGACTTAGATAAGAATGCTCGTATCCTCTTTGATGGCTACCACTACAAGAGTCCAACATCTTACATACCAAATACAAAAAATTCTTATTGGAGAATTCCAAGCTCCTATATTACAAATTCCCTGATAAAAACTGGAGGGAGTCTTGGTGCTGATATCTTTGGAAATGCACTTTTGCAAATTGAAGGAAAGAATATAAGCAAAGAAGGTTTTTTACCTACCCACCCTAAAAGCACCTGGCTTTATAAAGACTATGGGATTGGACCAGGTTTTTTTGACACAAGGTTTAATGCAGATACTATTGAAACTAATATAATAGCCTATAGGAAGTTCAAGGTCCCTACCTATAGGGATAATTATTTAAAGCTTTCTGAATTTTATCTTAAACATGCACAAAATAACCACTATCCCTTATTTGATGCAAATGGAAATGAAGGTTACTTGGTAGATGATTATTATTATTTAAGGTCCAAACCTACCCATGTTTCTCTTAACCACCAACTTCAAGCTATTCATATTTTTTATATGTTATATGAAACAGAAAAAGATATAAGATACTTAAATATGGCAGATAGGATGCTAAGTGGTATAAAGGCTACAAGGGATAAGTGGATTATGGCTGATGGTAACCTAATTTATGCCTATATGCCAAATGGGACTATGGGGCTTACCGATTACCCCTATTTAACCTATAACGATCTAGTAAATGTTCAGACTGATTTGCAAAGAATAAAAGGAATGAAAGATCCAGATTTAGAGATATTAATTAAGACAAAGAAATTATGGATGGATGTAAACAAGGTAGTCTACAAATAAAATAAATTTTATTATATGATAAAGCCTCTTTTAATATTAAAGAGGCTTTATTGTTATTTCTGATATTTGAACCTTGTTTAAAAACCTAATAGGTAAGACGCTATTTCCTAGCCCGCTATCTATATATATTAAAGGTCCACTATCAAGTCTAATTAGTCCCTTATCGTATTTTGGAAATATCCCTTGGCCTGGCGCTAGCAAGGCTCCAACAATTGGCAGTCTTACTTGTCCCCCATGGGTATGGCCAGATAGAACAAAATCTATCCTTTCATCAAGGTATTTAATAGGCCTGTTTGGAGAATGGGATAGGAGAATGTCTAAAATATTTGGCGATGCCTTATCAAGAGTTTTCTGAAAGTCTTTGCTACCTGCTAGAAATGGAAGTCCCAAGATCCTAACCCTTTCATTATTTATACTAACAAGTCTTGATTCATTATCTAAAATATCCACTCCCCTCTCCCTTAGACCAGATAAAAATTCACTCCTTTTAGGATTTAACTCTTCATGGTTACCTTCTACGAAATATAAAGGCCTATCGAGGGTTACTAGTACATCTATAAGCGAAAGGGCTGTAGATAAATCAGATGTTTTACTATCAATAATATCCCCTGTTAATACAATAATATCTGGTTCGAATTTTTTAATAGATTCTCCTAGTTTTATAAGATTAACCTTCTTATTTGAATGAAAATCTGTAATTTGAGAGATTTTTATAGGTCTTGTAAGCTTTTCCGATTCGAACTTAACCTTATTTACCCTAAACTTTGAAATTTGGATATGATTGTAAAGTAATAAGAGGATTAATAAAATTATTATTATTACAAGTTTTTTATTATTCATTAAGGCTCCTTTATTTAGTTTTATCTTTGATAAATTCTTTAAAGTCTTCAAAGTTTCCTCTAACAAAGCTACCTGGTTCAACTAGAATACCGTTTTTCTTTCCAAACATCAAAGCGTAAGAATGGTTCAAATCATATTGCTTTATTATTTGATCGTATTCTATTGTCAAAGAAAAGGTCCCTTCGCTTAAATATATCTTATCCCCAAATTGAACCTTAGTCTGGGGTCTTTTCGCTCTATGGATTTTTTTATCGCTTTCTTTTAATTGTTTTAAGGTCATTGATGGGGTAAAGATTAATACCATAACAACTATAAACAAGGAAGCTGCAGCCACCCCTGTCCAAATTTTATCATTTTGCATTAATGATATAAATAGTAAAAAAACTCCTCCTAGGAGAACGACTATACCTTTAATTTTAAAGTCCTTTAAGATTGCCTTGTTTATATACTCTTCTAGCATTTCATCGTTTGAGTAATATTTATTTTCAAATAATATATTCATAAACCCACCTCATTGTTATAAGTTAAAAATAGCTTAGCCATATTCCAAATTCTATTATACCACTTCCTAGAAGTCTATAAAATCATAAGTTTCTCTTAAATTAAAAAAGAGAGGATTTTTACATATGTATCCTGCATAAGGTCTAGAGATGTTTGGTTATTTCTTGTTAAAGATAAACAAAATGCGTACATAGTTTTTTCTGTTAGTAGATATAATCTATCAAAAGCATCCATGTCATTTTTACTTATCTTTGTAAAAAGAACTTCATCAATTTCTATTTTATTTTTAGTTTTATGATCTGTTTTATCTTCCTCCATCACGAAACTGAATATTAGCATGCTTTCCCCTCCTATGTATATAATGCATTCAAGTCTTCATTTATTGCATAAAAATTAAAAAAATGCACCGCCGACTTTAAATTAAGTCTTCGATGCATTTTTTATTGGTGCGGGAAAGAGGACTTGAACCCCCACGTCAATGACACTAGATCCTAAGTCTAGCGCGTCTGCCAGTTCCGCCATTCCCGCAAGTGGTGACCCATCCGCGACTCGAACGCGGGACACCCTG
>CAZSLV010000100.1:0-6524 GCA_964607545.1 uncultured Gudongella sp.
CCCCTAATGAAAATCAAAGAGGGCATGACTATTGTAAACTATGAAAAACAAACTATTAGTAATGATATTTGCAATTAATATAAAATATCAAGCTCTTGAATCATATAAACCTTCTGAACAAGGCATAGAACCTTTTTCTGTTACAATCATATCAACTGGTATATCAAAGCTTTCCCTAGGGACTTGTTCAATTAACTGCATGCTAAACCCAATTGCAATCTTTGGTACCTTCTTAGCTATATCAGATAAAAACCTGTCGTAGTAGCCCCCACCATAACCAATTCTAAATCCATGGCTATCGAAGACAATACCAGGTACTATGATAAGTTCGATTTCTTCTTTTGCTACTGGCCGAATAAATTCTTCTTTTGGTGTAAGAATGTTAAAATATCCAATTTCAAGTTCATTAAAATCCTTTAGTTCAGAGGGAATTAATTCTCTTGTTTCATGGATGGAAATTGGAACAACAATTCTTTTTCCCTCTGAAATAGCATCTTTAATAAATTTATGAGTATCTACTTCATGGTTAAAACTTAAAAAAACCATTATTGTTTTTGAATTCTTATAATAGGATGTAGATTTTATCAACTTATTAATTCTTTCACTGTAATTTTCCCTAGTAGAAAGGGGTATCTTGGCTCTTTCACGAAGAATTTTTTTGCGTAATAATATTTTATCCAATTTTAATCACCCCAAAGAGTTTATTTATAATCACTTTTATAATATAATAAACATATTATCATAAATAAATAAGAAATAAAAATATAATTTCTTGAAAGTTAAGGTGAGACAGTGATTAAAATGACAAATATTGCAAAGGAATATAGAAATGGCGTTATTGCTTTGTATGATATAAATATGGAAATTCACAAGGGGGAGTTTGTTTTCCTAGTTGGATCAAGTGGAGCAGGAAAATCTACCCTTATTAAACTTATATTAAAGGAAGAAGGAATTACTAGGGGCAAGTTATTTTTAGATGGGATGGATATAACTAGGGTCCCCAATCGAAGGATTCCCTATATAAGAAGAAAGGTAGGGGTAGTATTTCAAGACTTTAGACTTTTACCTAATAAGACAGTATATGAAAATGTTGCCTTTGCAATGGAGATCATAGGTGCAAGGCCTAGAGAAATTAGAAGAAGGGTGCCCACCATATTAAGTATGGTCAACTTAAGTAAAAAAGCATCTTCCTTCCCAGACCAATTATCAGGTGGAGAACAACAAAGGGTTTCAATTGCAAGATCCATTGTAAACAATCCCCCTGTTTTGATTGCAGATGAGCCCACAGGTAATCTTGACCCTGATACGGCTGCTGAAATAATGAAGGTTCTAATGGATATAAACAATAGGGGGACTACAATTATTATGGCAACCCATGCCAAAGAAATTGTAAATACAATGAAGAAAAGAGTTATCGCCCTTGACAGTGGCAGGATGGTCAGAGATGAAGAGAAGGGTGGTTATAGCGTTGAAATTTCGGATATTTAAAAATATAATAAAACAAGGATTTCAGAGTATGTGGCGTAACCGAGGTATGGGACTAGCTTCTGTTACAAGTATATCAGCAGTTCTTATGATCCTTGGAGTAGTTTTGATTTTGGTCTTAAGCATTAACAATGCAGTATTAGATACTAAATTAAAGTTTGACGAGATAGAAGTATTTTTAGATGATGATTTATCTAGTGAAGCACTTGATAATATTGAAGAATCAGTAAAGGCTAACCCTGGGGTAATATCCATAATTTTTCGTTCAAAGGAACAAGCCCTTGAAATTATGAAAGATGATTGGGCTGAAGAAGGATACCTCTTAGATGGTTTAGAGGAAAATCCCTTGCCAGATTCTTATATAATTAAGGTTAATGATATAGTTTTAGCTGATAAATTGGTAAATAACGTAAAAGCACTTGACGGCATTGAAGAAGTGAAATATTATAAAGATGTAATAGATAAATTGTTAATTTTTGCCGGCTATATTCAATTTGCTGGTATTGTCATCATAGGCATATTAGTTTTTGTATCCATATTTATAATTTCTAACACAATAAAAGTAGCAGTTTCATCTAGAAGAAGAGAGATAAATATTATGAAGTATGTAGGTGCTACAAATGGTTATATAAGGGGACCCTTTATTATGGAAGGGGTTATGTTTGGATTTTTAGGAGCCATCATATCTATAGGTCTTGTTTATTACGGCTATGATTATTTCTATAAGTCTATGAATGCAAAGCTATATGCCTTGTTTACATTTTACCTGGTAGACCCTAAGATTATATTTATTGATATTGCAATTATATTTTTAACAATTGGGGCCGGCATAGGTGCCCTTGGAAGTATGATATCCTTAAAAAGATTTCTTAATGTTTAGGAGGTTAGCATATGAAAAAAAGAAGACTCTTAGTATTGTCTATAGCTATTATATTAGTATTTTCTACTGTTTTACAAGTTTATGGAGACAGCGTTAAGGATTTAAAAAACCAACAAAAAAAGATTCAAACACAAATAGAAAATACCAAAAAAGAAATAAAAGCCATGCAAAACAAGTCTAAGGATGTTGACAATCAAATTAAGGAACTTGATTTGAGAGTAGCAAATGCAGCCTCAGAGATTGAGAATGTTGAAAACGAACTTGTTATAATAAATATAGAAATTGAGGATACTTTAGAAGCCCTCGATGAAGCAGAAGTAAATATAGGAAAAAAGATAGATACTTTTAATGATAGACTTAGGGTAATGTATAAAAATGGGAATGCAGGTTACTTAGAAGTATTACTTTCAGCTAGCAATATTAAGGATTTTTTGTCTAGGCAAGAAATGATTCAATCAATAGCTGAATATGACAAGGAATTAATTAAGTATATGAAGGAACAAAGAGATATTATACAGCAAAACAAGGTTGAGCTAGAAGCAAAAAGAGCATCTGTAGAGGTAACTAAGTCTAAACTCCAAGCAAGAAAAAGAGACTTAGAGAAGGTTAGCCGTGAAAAAGAAGAATTAATGGCTAGGTTATCTCAAGATATAAAGGAATTTGAAAAAGAGTACGATAAATTAAATGACTATGCCAAAGAAATAGAATCCAAAATTGTTAAGTTGCAAAAAAATACAGGACCATATTCTGGTGGTAAGATGGAATGGCCTGTAGCTGGACATACAAGGATAAGTTCTCCCTTTGGTTATAGGATCCACCCAATATTTAAGGTTAAAAAACTTCATACAGGTATAGATATACCTGCACCAACTGGAACACCTATTGGTGCTGCAGCTGCTGGAACAGTAGTATATTGTGACTGGCTAGGTGGTTATGGTAAGGCGATTATGATAGACCATGGAGGAGGAATATTAACCCTTTATGGGCATAACTCAGCCCTTGTTGTCTCAGAAGGACAAAACGTAACAAGGGGTCAAACTGTGGCTAAGGCAGGAAGTACTGGGAATTCTACTGGCCCTCACTTGCATTTTGAGGTTAGGAAAAATGGTTCATATGTTGATCCAATGCCTTGGTTAAGAGGAAGATAAGACTAGGAGAGCAATCTCCTTTTTTTTATTTATTTTATAGAAAAAGAGAGAGGTAGGTGTGGTGATGTCAAAGAAAAGAATTATTATTTTTTTTGTAGTTCTCTTATTAGTAACAAATGGAATAACTTTTGCGGCTACAAATATCATAGGGTTGCAAACTGGCTCTAGAATTATTTTAAATAAGGAAGATTATAATGAATTAAGTGAAATTTATAAAAAGAATGCTAAAATTAGCATGGTAAGGCAAGCTATAGATGAGCTTTATCTAAGAGAAGTAGATGAAGATGCCCTATTTGAAGGGCAAATTAAGGGTATGGTAAATGCTCTAGAGGACCCCTATTCGATTTATATGACAAAAAATGAATTTGAAAGTTTTAATGTTTCAACAGAAGGAGTCTATGGGGGCATAGGGGTCATAGTTACCCCTGGTGAAGATAATTTAATAACAGTTGTATCCCCCATAGAAGACACTCCTGGGGAAAGAGCTGGTATTAAGACAGGGGATAAAATATTAAAGGTAAACGGCAAGGAGTTTTTTGCTGACAAGATGGATGAAGCAGTATCTATTATGAGGGGAGAACCAAATACAGAAGTTACCATTACCCTAATGAGAAAAGATAAGGATGGAGTAATGGATACCTTTGATGTTATTATAGAAAGAGAAGTAATTAGGTTGGTCTCAGTAAAATCTGGCATTATTGATGGGGACATTGGTTATATAAGATTAACTTCCTTTGATAAAATCACTAGTGATGATTTTATCTTGCACTTAAAGAAACTTGAATTAAAACGTGTAAAAGGTCTAGTAATAGATGTTAGGGGTAACCCAGGGGGCCTCTTAAATGTAAGTGTAGATATAGCAGATGAACTCCTAGGAGAAGGAACTATAGTATATACTGAAGATAAAAACGGCAAGAAAAAATATGAAAAATCAGACAAGGCTCAAACAAACCTCCCCCTAGTAGTCCTAGTGGACCAAGGTAGTGCTAGTGCATCAGAGATCTTAGCTGGGGCCATAAAGGATAATGAAAGAGGGAAAATAGTTGGTACAACAACCTTTGGAAAGGGTGTTGTTCAAAGAATTAAAAACCTACCTGATGGTTCAGGCATAAAACTTACAACTTCTGAGTACTTTACACCTAGTGGCATAAACATACATGGCATAGGAATAGTTCCAGATGTGGAAGTAGAATTAAACGAGGATGTTACAAATACAGGTATAGATTATTTACAAAAAGACAATCAACTTCAAAAGGCAATAGAAGTATTAAGAGATGAAATGTAAAGAGATAGCCTAATGGCTATCTCCTTTTTAACTCTTCTTTAGGAATAGAAAAAATAATCTTTTGTGCATTTTCTGCAAATGGAATTGCAAGGTTTAAGTATACTAGTTCTGTTTCCTTGTGGTAATAAGATTTTGCTGAGTTTATATTGCCAATTTCATATAATTCTTTCTCCTCAATATTTAAAATGGAGGTTTTATAACAACTGTTCCCATCCGAATTTTCTGTAATATAAATTTCGTTTTCAGAAATAATCTTATAAGATTTGATGGTATTTGAAATTGCAAAGTCTTCTTCTAGGGTATTTAAATTTATTATATGGAGGGATTCCATTTCAGAGCCCTCATCTTTTTCTATATAAACCCCAAAATCATTATTGATAATTTGAGGAGAGTATCCATTTCCAATAAATACAAAGCCCTTACCCTGGACCCATAGTTTAATTTTATTGTTTTTTAAATTATCAACATACTCTGAAAGCAATATTTTTTCATCAAGTTGACTAAAACTAGCAATATCAAAAACTGCATTAAGGCCAGTTCTTAAACTATTATCCCTTAGGTTGTATATAAATATATTAGATTGATTGGCCTTGTAAGATGTTAAAATAGAAAGTTCATCCTCTGTTTTCCAACTTATTTGTTCAGGCATTTGATTCTCTGGTAGGACTATTTTTGTGACCCTTTTATCTTCTAAATCAATAATGTAGGGGACTACATAATCATCTTTTTTTTCAATAAAGGCTATTGACATGGCCTCGTTTGGCCTTAACCTTGCTAGAGAAATTTCAAATTGACTTGTATATATTTTTTTCTTGGTATTATCTAAAAAATCATAAAACCAGATTTCATTGGTTGGGAGATTGTTTTCAACTTGCTTTTTAGTATATAAAAAACCAAAATCCTGGTCGACACAAAGCACTTCACCCTCATCAATAAGGGTTGATATCAAGCTTTTCTTTGACATTAGGACTTCACCATTTGAACTGTTAACTAACAATTCTAAATCTATTATAGGGATTTCCTTATTTTCTAAGTCGAATATATTATCATAATCTATTTTCCATAAGAGCATACTATCTTTTTCAATTAAAGAAATATTAGGATAAGAATCTGTACTTACCTTGTAATCAGCTTCTACCTTGTTTAGGACATCAACAATCCCATAATTAAGTTTTAAGGGTTTGTAATTTTCATTTATAATGTTAAATGAAAGCTTTTCTAAGCTTTTACTGTTTGAAGATGTGATTAAAATTGAAATTTGGGGTATAACTAGTTCTGCAGATGAATATGAACTATTTACAATGCTTATACTTACTACATCATCTTTAACACTTATATCTGAAACTTCCATACCAGAACTTTTAACTAAACCAGGGAAGATTAACAATCTATTTTCATCTAGTTTAGAAATTAACTCAACTCTTGGCTCTGTATTTTGATATCCCTTTGAAAGTAAAACTTTCTCAACTTGAAATTCTAAATCACTCTCAGAATAAACCTTAGAATTAATGTCGATTTTATTTAAAAAGGGTAGGTCAGCCAAAGAACAACCAGATAAAAGGAGAGCTGTTATAAGTATTATAAATGACATAAATCTTTTTTCCATATCTACTACCTCCTCCTTCTCATATCAATTTTACCTTATTAAAGTAATTTCTACAAGCAAATAAATGGGGTGGATTTTTGATAGGAAAAAGTATATTATATATATAGAACAAGTGTTCAG
>CAZSLV010000101.1:0-3611 GCA_964607545.1 uncultured Gudongella sp.
ATTTACTGAAAATAAACATATGTTATTATCCTTGTATAGTATACCATACAAACACTTAAAATTATATCAATCTTAAGCCATACATATATACACTATATATTATTTAATAGTTAAATCAAACACACATGAAACACAAATGATGTTTTACGAATTGTAATGTATACAATAAAAAGTGTACAAGCTCACAATATAGCAGTTTCATGTCTTCATATAAAGCAATTTATGTAATTTCTAATTTTAAATTGTGACCTAAGTCCCTTAGATGTCCATTTTTACAGTTTCCATGTGAATTTTGCAACATTAATTGTGTCCGATGCCTACAAGCATCTTTAACCCAATTGTAATATCTTTACTTGCCCATTTATTGTATAATCTATATGAGAGTAATAAACAAAAGGAGGAATGATTTTATGAGACGAATTTTGTCTTTTACCCTAGCGCTAATTATGGTGATAGGTATTGTAGGTCCAGTTTCTGCAGCCAGTCCCTATGATTCAGCAGGAACTTTTTTAAAAGACTTGGGTGTTTTAAAGGGTAACCTAGATGGAGATTTGATGCTTGAGAGTGCACTTACAAGAGAACAAATGGTTGTTTTGATTTCTAGACTCTATGGCAAGGAGAAGGATGCAGAAGGATTTGTTGCTAACAATGTCTTCCAAGACTTAAAACCAACTCATGGCTACTACATTCCCTTTATACTATGGGCAAAGAATGAGGGCCTAATCCAGGGTATGACTACCACTAAGTTTGGGGTAGAACAAGGGGTAACAGTACAGCAATTTCAAACTGTTTTACTTAGGGCACTTGGATATACAGAAGAAGCCAAGGACTGGTATAAGGTGCCAGAATTTGCAAAAGAGATTGGTCTTATGAAAAATCTGAATTTCTCACCAGATGCAAAGCTTAATAGGGGCCAAGTTTCAGCTATGTTAGTAAATGCATTATCTTTACCGCTAAAGGGTACCAATACTCCTTTAGCGGCTATGCTTGGTTTAGACCCTCTTGAAATTACAGAATCTATTAAGATCATGGGTGACCAAGTTGTCTTTAGTGGAAAGATTCCCAATACAAAAGAATTAAACCTACTTATAAAGTCTAAAACCCCAGCAAATAATACCTCTCTTGATTTAAATATACCACTTGGAGCAGATGGAAGTTTTGACTTTACTGTTCGTGATTTGGCCTTAGGGTCTTATGAATATAGGTATTATACTGATAAAAAAGCTAGTGTCTATAAAGACTTTTCTATTTCAAATCAAAGATTCCAGCTTTCAAAAGCTTATGCTGATAACTTAAAAGAAATAAAGCTAACCTTTAATAAATCAATTGATACAACCATAGCAAGTTCAGGTTATAACTATATAACAGATGCGGGAAGTATTAATAGGGTCAGGTTTGAAAATAATGATAAGGAAGTAATTTTAGTTTTAAATGGAACTATGACAGAGGGTAAGGAATATTATATAAGAGTAGAAAATATTTACTCTATAGGTGGAGAGTCCCTTTCAATAAATGAAAGCTTTAAGGCTCTTGATAAGGATATCCCAAGTGTAGAGTCCATAGAGGTCCTTGGAAATAAGGGAATAAGAATTTATTTTACTGAACCAATTAAGACAATACCTAGTATGAATAATTTTAAACTTGACCAAGCTAATAATTTAGAAAGACCTATATTACTTGATAATCATATTACATTAACCTATAAGGCAGGTACTTCAAGCTTATCCAATGGTTCATATTCTATGGATATTACAGGACTTGAAGATTATGCTGGTAAAAAGATGAAGTCTGAGTTAAGAACTTTTTCAGTAAAGAGAGATTCTACTCCCCCAACAGTTGTAGATATAGATGTTACTACAGAAAGGGTTACCATACAGTTTTCAGAGAACCTTGACCCATCATTTACTCAAGGGTCAAATATCTTCCAACGAGAAGGAATTAACATTAACTATGCTGATGAAATAGTAATCAGGGACAATAGGGTGACTGGGGTATTTGAATCTACACCTTTACTTACAAAGGAAATAACCCTTTATATAAATAGCTTTAGTGACTATTGGGGAAATAAGATGGTTACTAAGGAATATAAGGTGACACCAAAACAAGATACAAGAAAGCCAGAACTTATTAGTGCTAGCCTTTCAGAAGATGGCAAATCTATAAAACTTGGCTTTAATAAGAATGTTAAGGCAGATAGTACTTCCTATTATACAATTAAAGATTCAGAAGATAGGGTTATTTTTATAAGGGATATTAAGGGAGATGGCAGAGAATGGACCCTCAACCTTTACACAACACCTCTTCCAGGGAATATCAGTATAAGTGTTTCAGGCATAAAGGACCTTTCTGGGGCAGAAATTAAAACCTATAAGGCAAGTTTAAATGTAAAAGACTTAGAAAGACCTAATCTTTTAGGTTATACAGGATATGGAAATACAATTGTCATGGAATTTGATAAAGAAATGGATAGGGCCAGCACTGGTTTTTCCACAAATTATTTAATAACATTTAATGGATCTCAAATACCACTTCCTACAGGTACTAATATATCCTTAAGTCAGGATGGAAAAACTTTAACTATTACTTTACCAGAAGAAATTTCAGGAAAGACTACTATGATAGGTACAAAAGATAACTTAACATCCTTAGATGTAGTAGGGCTTAAGAGTAAAACTGGAAATTTAACAAATCCATTAATCCTCGCTTTAAGATTTGATGAAGCTTCAACAGGGGATGCCATTATGGTTGATTATTCAACTTTAAACCCTGGTAAGCAAGCTGCTCTTGTAGAACCAGATACCATTAAATTAAAGTTTAATATGCCTATAATAAAGGCATCTGTTGATGATTTTGAAATTGACAGACTAGATATAGACAAGGTTATTGTAAATGGATCTAATATAGTTACCATAATCTTAAAAGAAAATGTAACCACCATAGAAGATGGGGCTGCATACTTGGTTAAGAGAAATAAAATTGAAACATCTATTGGGACAGGGGCAGATTATGGTAAGTTTTATGTACAAGATAAGCTAGCTCCAATCTTAGTAAGTAGGGAAGCTAGGGTAAGAAAAGGTTATATTGAGATTGAGTTTAGCGAGGAATTAGAAAAGGCTGGGGAGGCTTTGTATAGAAGAGACCTTGAGATAGTTAGGCTTTCTGATAACAAGCTTTTAAGCAGTGATGATTATTCAACCAAGCTAGATTCAAATAATCCAGAGATTATTATAATAAACCTTCTAGATGATAAGATAGATTCAAAATACACAATAAGGGTTAAGGATGCACCATCATATATTAGGGACCTCTCAGGAAACCTTGTATTAAAATCATCTCCAATTGAAACAGACGATAGCTTATAAATATGTAAAAAGAGCAGGACTTGTAATTAAGTCCTGCTCTTATTTTATTTAGCTATTGCCTTAGCTAAGTCATTTATACTTTGTGATAAGTTATCGAGTTTACCTTCTATACGAACAAGAAGGTAAACAGAGATAACAATTGGAAAACCCAAGTTTGCTATGCTTGTATATATTCCTTCCATATTGGTAAACCCCCTTTATCAACAATATCAAATTACAAATTAAAGATTCTTCGTCGCAAGCTCCTCT
>CAZSLV010000101.1:3711-6511 GCA_964607545.1 uncultured Gudongella sp.
AGATTCTTCGTCGCAAGCTCCTCTTAAATGACAAATCAAACCAATCGTAGGGATGGACGACTCTGTCCATCCGCTTTTACCTAGACTTCCATCTCTTCCACATTTGTGGTTACTACTCTTGCCCCAACTTTTCCTACAAGGTCCCCATTATTTGACTTAAATACATTTGTAGCCAACAATTGGTCCATAACTGCAAAAACTTCTGCATCAGTTAAGTCTGTTCTTGGGTCATTTAAGCTTATCCTATAGTTTTTATTAAGTGAATCTAAAAAATCCATTTCTAATTTTACCTTTGCCATCTTTTCACCTCCTTTTTAAAATTTAAAAACCACTAAATTTCTCTAATTATTGATTCTTCAATCTTTTTCACTTGTAAAAGTGGAAAATCCTGAAGACTTGTTAAAGCTTGACCAGATACATGAATATTTTCATCAGTCGCATCAAGTTTAACATTTCCATATGTTTTGTAAGCCATCTTTTGCTTACCATCAACTATTCCTGCATCAAGTGCAAGCTTTAGTGATCTTTTTTCAGCTACAGTTTCTATTGCCATTATCTCACCCCCCTTCTACTTCTTATATAGTAAAAAGAGGGGAAATGTACCATAGGAAAAACAATTTAAATTTCACAGTTTATAAATCACAATTGATAGGATTTTTAAAGATCTGTGGTCACATTCGGGCGAGCGGCGAGCAAAGCTACACTCCTACTAAAAAAGACTCCTAGGAAGGCTTGGATGTTTTAACATCTTTGTCTCCTAGGAGTCTTACTCTTTTAATCACTTAATTGTGCTTTGTGATTTGTTCATTGTGAATTGACTTATTGTGGTATCTTTATTATTTGCTTTGGATATATAAGGTTTGGATTTTTTAGGGAGTTATACTCTGCTAATACTTTCCAGTCTACTCCAAAGGCTCTGCCTATCTTAGATAGCCAGTCTCCAGGTTTTACTACATATTCTTTGTATTCTTTTGCTGGCTCAGGTGTTGGTTCTGGTGTTGGAAGAGGAGCTGGTTCAGGTGCTGGAGCTGGTATATTAGTAGCTATAATCCTTCCTTCTACCATTGGATTAAGGGTTCCAAGCTTTTTAACATGGTCTATTAGTACATCAGATAATAAGCCACCTTCTCCAACAAAAGGCTTACCATTAAACATTGTGTACCCATCTCCACCAGCTGCTATAAAGTCATTAGTAACCATGGTATAAGTCTTATTTAAATCTAGAGCCTCATCTCCAACAACTACTGATGTTATCCTTTGTCCTACTGGCATGGATGCATCAAAGGTATATTTTAATCCACTTACATGAGGGAATTGTCCAGCTGTTTCTGGGAAATCTTTAACTCCATGTTCTAAAGCAGCCATTAATTCGCTACCAGTTACTTCTATGACAGCAAGAGCATTAGTAAATGGGAAAGAAGTTAGTATTTGTTTAACTGTTATATCCCCTGCTGGGATGTTTTCCCTAATGCCTCCACCGTTAGTAAGCGCTATATCTGCTCCAGTGGATTCTCTCATTGCATCAGTTATAAGGTTTCCTAGATTAGTTTCTTTGGTCCTTACATTTGGCTTTGCCCCATCTAGGTCAACTTGGGTCTTACCCACTACTACATTTACAATAGGTGCGTTTATTTCTTCAAGTTCAGCTATTAAGTCTAATAATTCTTGGTCTGGTGCTAAGTTTTTAGCTTCTTCATAAGGAATAAGGCTAGCCTTAGCTTCTTTTAAAACCTTATCTTCAAAGTTTACCTTAATTATACCAATATTATTAGTATAATAACCAGCTTGGGCTACTAGAACTCCATTTACCATTTTCCCCTCAGGAAGGGTAGAATGGCTGTGACCATCTACTATAATATCTATTCCTTCAACCCCTTGTGCTAGCTTATCAGAAGTATCATCAGATGATTCATCATCTCCTAAGTGTACAAGTCCTATTATAAGGTCTACATTTTCAGCCTTAAGGTCTTTTACAGCTTTTTTCCCTGCTTCTATGTTGTCTGTAAATTCTATGCCCTTGGTGTTATCAGGATGAGACTTATAAAGGGTCTCAGCAGTTGCTAAACCAAATACACCAACTCTTAGGCCATTGTCCATTGTAAATATTTGATATGCTTCAAAGTCTGTTGACTTGTCAGCTTCCTTAACTACGTTTGCTGCTAGTATTGGAAATTCTGCCATTTTCTTTAGTTCAATTAATCTGTCATAACCAAAGTTAAAGTCATGGTTACCAGGGGTCATAGCATCAAAGCCCATTATATTCATGGCTTCAACCATAGTTTCTCCCCTTGTAACATTAATCTCAGGAGTTCCATGGAATGTATCTCCTGCATTAAGTAATAGTAAATTTGGATCCTCTTCTCTTAACTGATCGACTTTTGTCTTAAGCTTTACAAAGCCCATAGACCCATCTCTTTCATTTTCATTAAGCCTACCATGCACATCGTTAACATGGATGATGGTAAGAGTCTGGTTTTCTGCTGCCAAGGCAAACCCACTTGGTACTACCATTAATCCAAGTACTAGTACTAATGATAATACGATACTGATAATTCTTTTGTTTTGTAACATTCTCTCTCCTCCTCTTAAATTTATAATATAATGCTCAATTTTCTTATACCCTATATAATAAATAAATCCACTATTATTATTTATTGTGGATATTTTTTATTATTATATGAGTTTGGCCCTAGGCGGATGGACAGAGTCGTCCATCCCTACGATGGGTTTGATTGGTCATTCAGAGGAGCTTGCGACGAAGAATCTTATTTTGTCATCCAGAGCGAAAGCGAAGGATCTT
>CAZSLV010000102.1:0-6444 GCA_964607545.1 uncultured Gudongella sp.
CATTTTTAAAGAAATACACCCCTAATCTTGTATATAACCATATTTTTTATAAAATTCGGCCTTATATTCTAACAAATTATCATTTTTTATGGCATTTCTTATATTTTCCATTGTCTTTATTAAAAATCTTAAGTTATGGATAGTAGTTAATCTTAAGGCCAATATTTCATTTACATTAAACAAATGCCTTATATAAGCCTTAGAATAATTTTTACAAGTATAACAGTCGCATTCTGAGTCTAAGGGGGTAAAGTCTCTAGTATACTTAGCATTTTTTATAACAACCCTACCACTTGATGTCATAGCAGTACCATTTCTTGCTATACGAGTTGGCAGAACGCAATCTGCCATATCTATTCCCCTTATAACTGATTCAAATAAGTAATCTGGGCTTCCCACCCCCATAAGATACCTTGCCTTATCCTTAGGCAAGAGGGGGGTAGTATAATCTAGGACTTCACACATAAGTTCCAAAGGCTCACCCACACTTAAGCCTCCAATAGCATAGCCACTAAATCCTATTTCTATTAGGTCTTTTACGCTTTGTTCTCTTAAGTCCTTGTACATGCCACCTTGTACTATTCCAAATAAGCCTTGGTCCTCCCAGTTTTTATGAAAGTCCTTGCACCTTTTTGCCCACCTGGTAGTTCTTTCCATGGATTTTTTTGTATATTCATAATCAGCTGGGTAGGAAACACATTCATCAAAGCACATCATAATATCTGAACCAAGTGAATTTTGAATTTCTATTGATTTTTCGGGACTTATAAAGTGCTTAGACCCATCAATATGGGAAGAAAATTCTACACCTTCTTCTTTGATTGTCCTAAGGTCACCAAGGGAAAAAACTTGAAAGCCACCACTATCAGTTAAAATTGGTCCATCCCAGTTCATAAACTTGTGAAGTCCCCCTGCTTCTTCAATTAAATCATGACCTGGTTTTAAATATAGGTGGTAGGTATTAGATAAGATAATTTGAGCTCCAAGGTCTTTTACTTCTTCTGGAGTCATTGCCTTTACACTAGCCCTAGTACCAACAGGCATAAAAATAGGAGTTTCTATTTCTCCGTGGGGGGTTGTTATTTTACCAAGCCTTGCCTTAGTATCAGATGATTCTTTTATTAATTCATATTTAATTGGCATATTTCCTCCTATTTAATAAACATAGAATCTCCAAAACTGAAGAAACGATATTCTTTTTCTATAGCTTCTTTATAAGCCCTTAATATTGTATCTCTTGAAGAAAAAGCACTTACTAGCATCAAGAGAGTTGATTCGGGTAGGTGAAAGTTAGTAATTAAACCATCCACTATCTTAAAATTATAACCTGGGTAGATAAATATATCTGTCCATCCAGAACTTTCCTTAACAAAGCCATTTTCATCTGCTATAGTTTCCAAAGTTCTAGTTGTAGTTGTCCCTACAGAAATTATTTTTCCTCCATTTAACTTTACCCTATTAATTTCATCAGCAGCCTCTTTACTTAAGGAAAAGTATTCAGAGTGCATAATATGACTTTTTACATCATCCACCTTAACAGGTCTAAAGGTTCCTAAACCAACATGGAGGGTTAGGTAAATTACTTTAATTCCCTTTTTCTCAATTTCTTTTAGAAGGTCTTTATCAAAATGTAAACCTGCAGTTGGGGCAGCAGCAGAACCTAAGACCTTTGAATAAACAGTTTGGTACCTTTCCCTATCCTCTAATTTTTCAGTTATATAGGGGGGAAGAGGCATTTCACCCAGCTTTTCAAGAATTTCCATAAATATACCTTCATATTTAAACTCTATAAACCTAGTACCATCTTCACTTATTTTTTTAACTTTTGCATTTAATAAGCCCTGACCAAACTCAATTATGGCCCCTTCCTTCATCTTCTTACCAGGTCTTACTAGGCACTCCCAAACATCACCCTTTATTTGCTTTAGTAAAAGTACTTCGATTTTTTCTTCCTTATTAATCCTATTTCCAAATAACCTTGCAGGGATTACCCTTGAATCGTTAACAACAATTGCATCTTTTGAATTAATTTCCTTTATTATATCATTAAAATTCTTATGAGTAATTGTATTGCTTTCCCTATCTAAAACTAACAACCTAGAATTGCTTCTGTTTTCAATAGGGGTTTGAGCAATCAATCCTTCTGGTAAATCATATTTAAAATCACTTGTTCGCATTTTCTACTTCCTTATTAGTTTATTTTTGTAACTTCAATATTTGAATAATAAAAACTTAAGATGTCTATGTAAGTAAATCCTTGCTTAGCCATATCAATAGCACCATATTGACTCATCCCCACACCATGTCCATAACCCTTTCCAGATATTATTATCCTATCAATGTCACTTGAAATGTTACTAGGTAGAAGTTTTGTTATTTTATTATCTTTGCCTATAACACTAATACTTGAAATTTCTTTATAGCTAGTAGATGACTTGTCAAATAAAATGCTTATATCTTTTACCTTAGAAATTTGGTTTTTATCTATTGCATATATATCCTTACTTGTATTTTTAATTTCTAAACCATTAATTGTAAACAAGGTGCTTTTAAGGTCATTTGTTCCAATTAAGGATCTAAATCTTTCTCCTGATATAGTTAAGTTTTCTTCACCCTCATTTATTAGAAGGCTTTTTACTCTACCTGATGCATATGTTTCCATTATTTTAATATTATTTAATTTATAAATTTGGTAGCCATTTTCATTAAGCCTACTATATAAGAGGTCCTTGTCAACCTCAAACTCCCATGTAGCATTTTTTGAGTTTAAGGAATAGGGGTCTGACTTTCCAACAAGGTAAGATAATCTACTTCCCCATATATTTTCACTACTTTCAGTAAAACCACCTGAAGTAGAATGAAAAACAGTATTTGCAACTCCCCCTTGGTGTTTTACAACTATATCTTTGGTTTGTAAAATCGCATCATTAGTAGTTGGTTTTTCATCTAAAAACCCTCCATATACTTGGCAATGAGTAGTATCACAAAGGTTATAATTTTCCTTTGAATGCTTGTTAAGACTTGAATAAGCATAGGACCTAGCAGCCACTGCTTGAGCTTTAAGAGCTTCAGGGGGGCTTAAGGAAGGTATTTCTCTTGGAACAACCCCGAAAAGGTAGTCTTCAATATTGATATGATTAATAACCTTCATTCCACTAGCATCTTCAACAAAACCTACATATCCCCTGTATTCTTTTTGACCTACCCTTATAGTTGAAAGACTTCCCGGGTAAGGTCCAATTAGGACTCCTCCATTTGCGGGTATTGAGGTAATATATTGGCCTTCTTCATTGTATATATCTAACTTATCATTTAAGCCAAAGGTCTTTCCTACATACACCTTATAATTATCAAATATTAAGATTTCACTATCCAAATCATTTTTAGGGTAAAGGGCTAAACCTTCACTAGATGATATATCTAACCTTTCAAATATATCATAGGTCTTTCCTACCTTAACATCGATATAAGTAATATCTGAACTTGCAAATGAAAGTTTTGGGAGTAATATTAATAATAATAAAAGCAGTATAGTCCTTTTCATAGTTTTATCTCCTAATCTTAATCTAGTGCCTCATAGGGTATTTTAAAATGTTTATAAGCTTTTTCGTTAACCATCCTCCCCCGAGGGGTCCTATTTAAAAATCCAATTTGCAATAAAAAGGGCTCATAAACATCTTCTATAGTTGTTCTTTCTTCCCCTGTTGCAGCAGCTATTGTATCTACTCCAACTGGTCCACCCTTGAAATTTTCAATCATGGTTAAAATTAATTTTCTATCTATGGCATCTAAGCCTAAGTCATCTACTTCTAAAATTTTAAGTCCTTTTTTAGCAACCCCTTCTGTTATCCTGCCATTTTCTACCACCTGGGCATAGTCCCTAACTCTTTTTAACAACCTATTTGCAATTCTAGGAGTCCCCCTAGATCTCTTTGCTATCTCATAAGCTCCCATGGGGTCTATGTCAACATTTAAGATTTTAGCTGACCTAGTTACTATTTCTGTTAAAGAATCTACATCGTATAAGTCCAAGTTAAGCATAACCCCAAACCTATCCCTTAGGGGGGAAGTTAATAGGCCTGCCCTGGTTGTTGCACCAATTAGGGTAAACCTAGACAAATCTAGTCTAACAGACCTTGCTGAAGGCCCCTTGCCTATAATGATATCAAGGGCAAAATCTTCCATGGCAGGGTAAAGTACCTCTTCAACAGTCCTATTTATCCTGTGTATTTCATCAATAAATAGGACATCATCATCAGAAAGATTTGTTAAAATACTCGCAAGATCGCCAGGTCTTTCAATAGCAGGACCAGATGTTACCCTTACATTAACCCCAAGTTCATTGGCGATAATATTTGCTAGTGTAGTCTTACCAAGGCCAGGAGGGCCAAATAAGAGGACATGGTCTAAGGATTCGCTTCTTCCCTTAGCAGCTTGGATAAATATCTTAAGTTTTTCCTTAACCTTTTCCTGGCCAATATACTCATTTAACCACTTGGGCCTAAGAGTAGCTTCATTTTCAAACTCATCATTATTTAATTGTCTTGCCACTATCCTATCTTTAAAGTCTTCCATTTTTATTCCCCTTTATTTTGAGAGCTTCATAAGGCCAAGTTTTATTATTTGTTCAAGTGACTTATCTTCTAAATTAACCCCTATAAAAGCCCTGTCAACTTCGTACCTACCATAGCCTAAGGATATAAGGGCTAGAAGGGCTTCTTCATAAGAATTTTCTAAGCTTGGAACTAGGTCATCAGAGGCTACAAACATGCCCTCTACCTTGTCTTTAAGTTCCAAGATCATGCGTTCAGCAGTTTTTTTACCAACTCCTGGACTTTGACAAAGGGTTAAAGTATCCTTTGAAAGTATAGCCTTTTCAATTTGATAGGGTCTTAAATGAGATAAGATGCCACAAGCTACCTTAGGCCCTATTTTCGAGACATTTAAAAGCAATTTAAACATGTTCATCTCATCCTCAGTGTTAAAACCATATAGGAATAAACCATCTTCTCTAACTATCAAATTAGTAAATATATAGGCCTTATTATCTTCTTTTGACAGGTTAGATAGGGTAAAGGTTGATGTATTTATCTTATATCCCATCCCATTGTTTTCTAGGTAAAAGAAATCATTAGCTAAATATGTAACTTTTCCAATAATATAATCTATCATTTATCTTCACACCTTATCTCATTTTAAATGAATCTTTAAATTTTAGAGAAGACCCATGGCAAATTGCAACCGCAAGGGCATCTGCAGCATCATCAGGCTTGGGTATCTCTTTTAAATTTAATAAAAGCTTTACCATTTCTTGGACTTGATGTTTTTCAGCCCTCCCATAGCCAACAACTGCTTGTTTTATTTGCAAGGGGGTGTACTCATATACTCCCAAATCCATTACTTGACCGGCTAAAACCTCAACCCCTCTGGCATGTCCTACCATAATTGCTGTTTTAACATTTTTACTAAAAAACAATTCTTCAATTGCCAAGTCTATTGGCTTATAGTATCTTATAATATCTTGCATTTGATTGTATATCATTTGGAGTCTTTTTGGAAAATCTATGTCAGCTTTTGTATCAATTGTCCCATAGTCAATAAAGGTGAACTTATTAGCCACACATTCAATTAATCCATATCCAACTGTAGCTATACCTGGATCAATTCCTAAGATTATCATCCTATACCTCATTTCTAGTCTATTCTAAAGTATATTGTACCATATTTTACCCTCAATACATAAAAATAAATAATCCCTCCGCGAAAGAAGAATCGGAGGGTTATAAACTTATTTATTTATATCTTTTAAGCACTCTATCATTTATACCATTCCAGTAGGCATCTTTATAGAGCCTCATCCCATTTCGGGATATGATTTTTTTTACCTCATTATAAAGAAGGGTCAAATCTTCATTTGTCAATAGGGTATCATCTTCAGTTATAGTCGTAGAGTTAGAATCATACTCAATAGTTAACTGCTTGTCTAAATACTTATTGAGACTGAATACTTTATTCTTAATAACATTTTCAAAATAATCATTTATAAGTCCTTGAAGTCTGTTACTTGTATTTTCTTTGTGGTTGAGTTTAGTAAAAAGCTTTTCTTTTAAATTAATTGTTTCTTCTGTATTTGCCTCAAAATGAAATAAGTACTTTCTATAATACAATTCATTAACAGAGTAAGACTTAACAGTAATTTTTTCAAGATCATTTGCTTCTTTAACATTTACATAACCTTCCTTGTAACCCTCAAGATACAAGAGTAGTTCGAGACGGTTAATATCTTCATGAATTAATTCACCTAAGTTTAAGGCAATTAGCTGGTTTCCCCTTCTGTCCTTTAAAAATCTGCTTATTTGATTCCTTAAAAACTTTATTGACACATATTTTGGAAATATATTTCTAATATTATCCTCAATATCATATAGGTTTAATAAAATATGT
>CAZSLV010000103.1:0-6325 GCA_964607545.1 uncultured Gudongella sp.
GTGCTGGCGACAGACAGTTTTTTTCAGGGAAATCCTGCTGGACCTAAAGCCGTAAAATTTACTCTTTTTATTACCACATGGAGAGCTGATAGCTAGGCTATCAGCTTTTTTTTTACATAAGGATAAGTATAATGTATTAATCACAGTTTACAATTAAAAAGAAAGACCCATCGCTTGCGCTCTGGATGACAGATTTGTTGTCATTCCGAGTGTAGGGAGGAATCTTTGGTATTTCTTATTCGGATGGACAGAGTCGTCCATCCCTACGGTTGGTGTGAGGGATGAAAGGCATTTTTGTCATTCCGAGTGTAGGGAGGAATCTTTGGTATCTCTTTTTCGGATGGACAGAGTCGTCCATCCCTACGGTTGGTGTAAGGGATGATAGGTATTTTGTCATTCCGAGTGCAGGGAGGAATCTTTGGTATCTCTTTTCGGATGGACAGAGTCGTCCATCCCTACGGTTTGTGTGGGGGATGACTAGTATTTTTGTCATTCCGAGTGTAGGGAGGAATCTTTGGTATCTCTTTATTCGGATGGACAGAGTCGTCCATCCCTACGGTTTGTTTGGGGGATGACAGGTAATTTTGTCATTCCGAATGTAGGGAGGAATCTTTGGTATCTCTTTTCGGATGGACAGAGTCGTCTATCCCTACGGTTGGTGTGAGGTTTGTAAATTGTGAATTGAAATATTTGGGGGAACATGATGGTTAAAAAAGCCAAGGATAGCTTTTATGAAAAATATAATATGAAATGGGTATTACTTATTACCTTGTGGACGTTTATGCTTGCTATTGGTTTTTCTTTAGTTTCTGAAAACTTAGTGAGAAAATTAGATGTCCTTTTTGCATTTATATTACTCCTACTAATTATCTCAGTTGGGGTAGTTTTTGATATAATAGGTATAGCTGTTACTGCATCTAATGAAAGGCCCTTTCACTCTATGGCTGCCAATAAGATAGATGAGGCAAGGACTGCTATAAAACTAGTAAGAAATTCTAGTCAAGTTTCTAACTTTTGTAATGATGTAATAGGGGATATTAGTGGCATAATATCTGGTGCTGTGGCAACCTCTATAATTTTTCGTCTTGTCCCAATACTGGGATTAAAAAATGGGACCCTCCTTACAATAGTATTAACTGGATTTACAGCATCTTTAACAGTTGGGGGTAAGGGGATAGGTAAGGCTATAGCTAACTACCACCATGATGAAATAATCCTAAAGGTTGCAAAGGTAGTGTACTTAGGTGAAAAATTTTTTAATGTAGAAATATTTAAAAATAAAAAGAAGTTAAAGAACAATCCTAAAAAAGATAAAGTTAAGGAGAAATAGCCTATGGCAAAAAAAAGAGCTGATCTTTTGTTATTTGAAAAGGGTTTAGTTGAATCAAGAGAAAAGGCAAAGAGGGTTATTATGGAAGGGGCTGTCTTTGTTGGTACGAATAGGATAGACAAACCCGGCCAAAGTCTTGATGAAAATGCAGAGATTTGGGTAAAGAAAAATCCAATTAAGTTTGTTAGCAGGGGGGGCTTAAAGCTTGAAAAGGCAATTTCCTCCTTTGATTTAAACTTAAAAGACCAAGTGGCCATGGATATGGGGGCTTCAACTGGAGGATTTACAGACTGTATGCTAAAGGAAGGGGCAAAAAAGGTCTATGCTGTTGATGTTGGCTATGGCCAACTAGACTGGTCCCTAAGGAGTGACCCCAGGGTACTTGTAAAAGAAAGAACAAACATAAGGTATTTACAAGAGTCAGATATAGATGAAAAACTTGACTTTATTTCCATAGATGTTAGCTTTATAAGCTTAAAACATATCTTACCTGTTGCCTATAAGTTGCTTAAGGAGGATGGCAGGGTAGTTGCCCTTATAAAGCCTCAATTTGAAGCTGGTAGGGACAAGGTAGGTAAAAAGGGTATAATTAAGGATAAGCTCATTCATAAAGAGGTTATAGAAAATGTATTATCCTTTAGTGAGAATATAGGATTATACCCCCTTGGATTGACTTTTTCCCCTATTACTGGTACAGGAGGAAATGTTGAATTTTTAGCTTGCTTTTCTAAAAATACAAATAATATAGATGATAAATTAATTGACAGGGTAATTGAAGATGCCCATACAGAGTTGAAATAAACGGAGGTTTTGCTTATGCTTAAGGAGCTTCGTATTAACAATTTTGCAATTATTGAGGACTTAACCATAGAATTTGAAAAGGGTCTTAACCTAATTACTGGAGAAACTGGGTCTGGTAAGTCTATAATAATTGAAGCCTTGGAAATGGTCCTTGGGGCTAGGGCCAATAAGAATATGATTAGGACAGGTAAGGATAGGGCTATTATTGAAGCTGTGTTTTTTACTGACCCTAATATACAATCTATCTTAATAGACTATGGTTATGAAAGTGATGATGTACTTATCTTAAGCAAGGAAATTTTAAGGGACTATCCAAGTATATCTAGGATTAACAATAGGCCAATTAGCGTAAATGTCCTATCTTCCATTACAGAAAAAATGGTGGATATATTTGGCCAACACGAACACCAGTCTCTTTTAAGCATAAAAAACCACATCTTAATTCTTGATTCCCTTCTTGATAAGGATGGTCTTAACTTAATAGAAAGATTAAACAAGCTTTATAAAGACTACAAGGACTTAAACTCTCAAATTGATAAGTTGGCTATAAGTTCTGAAAAGAGAAATAGGGAACTAGAATTATTAAAATACCAAATAGATGAAATAGAAAATGCAAACTTAAATAAAGATGATGATGAGAATTTAGAGGTCGAATTTAAGAGGTTAAATAATCTTACAAATATATTAAGCGACTTAGGTTCTGCCCTTGCCCTACTTAAGGGGGAGGATGGAGAAAGCAATGTATTTACCCTAATGGATAGGTCTATGTCCTATATAGATGCAATCTCTAAATATGACCCCTCTACACTACCCCTTAAGGAAAGGCTTGATTCACTAAGGTATGAGTTTAAGGATTTATACAATGACTTAAGCCACTATGGTGATAGCTTAGAGGTAGATGAAGAAAAGTTATTTTTACTGAGAGAAAGACTTGACCTAGTTAACACCTTAAAGAAAAAATATGGCAATTCACTTGATTTAATACTTGAATTCAAGGAAAAAATTGAAAATGAATACAATGACTTATTAAATAGTGAATCTATCCTTTTAGATTTAAGCAAAAAAAGAGATGATTTAAGTGAGCTTATATGGGAAGATGCAAAAAAATTATCAGGAAAAAGAAAAGAAAAGGCCTTGGAATTAGAAAAGAAGATAAAAGATGAATTAGTTTCCCTTAATATGGGGGATATAGAATTTAAGGTTGCCTTTTCTGATAAAGAAAACTTTAGTAAAAGTGGGAGTGATGATGTTGAATTTTTAATTTCAACAAACAAAGGGGAAGCCTTAAAGCCCCTTTCTGAAATTATATCAGGTGGTGAAATGTCAAGGATCATGCTTGCCTTTAAGGGGATACTTGCTGATAAGGATAAAATCTTTACCCTAATATTTGATGAAATTGACACTGGTATAAGTGGAAGGACAGCCCAAGTTGTAGGGGAGAAGATTAAAAGAATATCTAAGGGTAGGCAAGTTATATCCATATCTCACCTACCTCAAATAGCCGCCTTAGCAGAAACTCACTTTGTTATTAAGAAAAGCTCAAAAAATGACCAAACTATAACACAAGTTTTAAAACTTAGTGAAAAAGACCGAATAGATGAACTAGCAAGGTTATTAGGTGGGGTTGATGTTACAGAAACTACTATAAGACATGCTAAAGAAATGATTGAAATGTCTAATAAGGTTCATAAATAAAGCTTTTATGGTATAATTAAGGGTAGAGTTATAAAATTAGGAGGTATTTAAATGACTTACGAAGAAAAAACAATGAAGTCAGATAAACTATATGAGGGTAAGGTTATTAATCTAAGGATAGATACTGTAGAACTACCAGATAAAAAGTATTCCAAGAGGGAAATAGTTGAACACCCAGGAGGAGTAGCAGTAGTTGGGATAACAGATGATAATGAAATACTCCTTGTAAGCCAATATAGGAAGGCTGTTGATAGGGTTCTTTTAGAATTACCTGCAGGGAAATTAGAAGTTAATGAAGAACCTAAAGAAACTGCTATCAAGGAATTAAGAGAGGAAACAGGCTATAGGGCAGAAAGATTAGAATACCTCCTAGAGTTTTATACATCCCCTGGCTTTTCTACTGAAAAAGTTTATATATTTCTTGCAGAAAACCTAGTAAAGGGTGACCAAGAATTAGAAGCTGGAGAGTATATTGATGTTTTAACTTATAAGATAGATGACTTGGTAGAAATGATAGAAAAGGGAGATATTATAGATAGTAAGACCATTATTGGGATTTACACTATTAAGGATAGGTTGTCAAAGTAAAGAAACAAGGAGGACCAAATGAGACCTGTTGATATTATAGAAAAGAAAAAGAGAAACTTAAGCCTTACTAAAGAAGAAATAAACTTTATGGTATCTGCTTACACAAATGATGAAATACCAGACTATCAAATGTCAGCCTTTCTTATGACAATTTACTTTAATGGGATGGAAACTGAAGAAATTGCAAACCTAACCCAAAGCTTTGTTAACTCTGGAGATAGGGTGGACCTTTCCCAAATTCAAGGTATAAAGGTTGATAAGCACTCAACTGGTGGGGTAGGGGATAAGATTTCCCTTATAGTAATACCCCTTGTTGCAGAAGCTGGAGTACCCGTTGCAAAGATGAGTGGGAGGGGACTTGGCCATACTGGTGGTACCATTGATAAATTAGAATCCATACCTGGCTTTAAGATAGAGTTAACAAACAAGGAATTTATTGACAATGTAAATAAGTATAAGATGGCCATAGTGGGTCAAACTTCAAATTTAACCCCTGCCGATAAAAAGATTTATGCCCTAAGGGATGTTACAGGTACCATAGACAGCATTCCCCTTATTGCATCTTCTATTATGAGTAAAAAAATAGCATCAGGGGCAGATGCCATAGTCCTTGATGTTAAGGTTGGTTCAGGTGCCTTTATGAAGACTATAGAAAAAGCCAAGGACCTTGGCCAAACCATGGTTGATATTGGGAAGAGCTTAGATATAAATACAATTGCAGTAATAACAAATATGGACCAACCCCTTGGCAAAGAAGTTGGAAATTCAAGTGAGGTAATTGAAGCTATCAGGGTCCTTTCAGGTAAGGGGTCAGAGGATGAAACCCAAATTGCCCTAGCAATTTCTGCAAATATGTGTCTACTTGGAGGAGCCTTTGACTCTTATGAAAAGGCCTATGATTATTTAAAAGAATCTATAAGTAGTGGAAGGGCCTTAGATAAATTCAAGGAACTTATTAAAATTCAGGGTGGAGATGAAAGGATAGTAGATAATCCAGACCTTTTAAAAGGAGCTAAAAATACCTATGACCTTAAAGCTAAGGAAGATGGTTTTATTGAGTCTATAGATGCAGAAAAGGTAGGTATAAGTGCCATGTTACTTGGGGCTGGAAGAAGGACAAAAGATGATAAGATAGACTACGGGGCTGGGATTAGCCTTGAGAAAAAAATTGGGGACCCAGTTAAAAAGGGTGAAACCCTCTGTAGGTTAAAGACAAATATGGAAGACTTTGAGGAAGCCATAAGTAGGATTCAGGGGGCCTTTGTAATTTCAAATAAAAAACCTGAGACAAAACCCTATATATATCATATAATAAAATAGTGATGGCCTCGACTGAGTCGAGGTTTCCTATATCACAATTAGAAAGAGGTAAAAATGGAATATATAATTTCTTTACCAGGCTTATTATTAGCAATAATTTTTCATGAACTAGCCCATGGCTACACTGCCTACCGCTTGGGTGACCCAACTGCAAAAAATGCAGGCAGGTTAACCCTAAACCCAATTAAGCATATTGACCCAGTTGGATTTTTATTTATGCTTATCTTTAGGTTTGGTTGGGCAAAGGCTGTTCCTATTAATCCAAGTTACTTTAAGAACAGAAAAAGAGATACTATCCTTGTTTCTTTAGCAGGGGTTACTACTAACTTTATCCTGGCAATTTTATTAGGGGCCATACTAGTTAATGTACCTATAAAGAGCGAAATAATATCTCAAATGCTTGTAATAGGCTTGTGGTATAATATTATGTTAGGGGTATTTAATATACTACCCTTTCCACCCCTTGATGGGTCAAAGGTAGTTGCAAGTTTACTCCCCCTAAAGTGGGAAATGTTTTTTTATAAAAATGAAAGGTACTTTTACTTTATATTACTTTTCTTAATAGCTACAAGCACAATACAAAAAATACTA
>CAZSLV010000104.1:0-6198 GCA_964607545.1 uncultured Gudongella sp.
TTTATTTGAGTATTATTATAATATTATAACACTTATAACCTAGAAAGGTTGTGGCTTATGGAAAAGATGTACATTAGAAAACTAAGAATTATAGATATTGTTTTATTTATACTTGTAATTATAGCATTTATTTATATTAGAAAACCACTTTTCTCAGTAATAAATCCTTTTATTTACGCCCTTGTGGTTGCATATCTCTTAGATCCCTTTGTAAAGATGCTAGAGAGAAGAAAAATAAAGCGGATTTGGGCCATAGTTTTGGTTTTTCTTATAATATTTACTGTATTTGCAGTACTTTTTGCAACCTTTATCCCAATGCTTAGCCAAGAGGTAGGGGAGTTTATTGAAGATATACCAGGCATATTTGAATCAGTAAGAAAATCTGTGGAAAACTTTCAATTAAATGGTTTTGAGTTTATACCAAAGGAAATGAGAGATTATTTAAATTTTGATAAGCAACTTGAAAACATATCTGGATATGTTGAAAGGTTTTTTAATGGTTTGTTTGGCTTTTTAGTAGCTTCAACAGGGACTATATTTGACTTAGTTATGACCCCCCTCATAGCCTTTTACTACCTTAAAGACAAGGAAAAGATAAAAAGTTTAATATTAAATTCCTTCCCCCTAAGGTATAAGGAATTTGTAAAAAGATTTGGTAATGATGTAAATAAGGTCTTGGGTGGCTTTATAAAGGGCCAGCTAACCGTAGCCTTCTTTGTAGGTCTTTTGACAGGGATTGGGTCCCTTATAATTGGTATCCCCTATGCCTTAACCATAGGCCTTGTAGCAGGTATCACAAACATCATACCCTTCTTTGGGCCTTGGCTAGGAGGAATCCTACCTACAGTCCTAGCTTTTATAGAAAGACCAAGTCTTGCCCTATGGGCCATAGGCTTACTTGTAGTTGTACAGCAAATAGAAGCAGCCTTTATAACGCCAAATGTCATGTCTGAATCTGTTGGTATTCATCCTTTATTAATTATATTTTCAGTCCTCTTCTTTGGGAGCTTATTTGGGATTGTAGGGATGATTCTAGGGGTCCCAATGATGGCAGTTTTACTCCTTATCATTGGCTATATAAAAGAATACAGAAGTGAACTTGAGAGGATAAAAATAGAGAAGGCTAAAATGTAAAGCCTTCTCCTTCAACTTCTGTTATATAGGAGATAGAAACAAAGGCCTTGTCATCAATTGATTTGACAAAATCCCTTATCTTAATATATTCACTCCTAGATACTATGGTATTTATAACCCTCTTATCATCATTTGAATACCCCCCACTTGCATGGTAGATAGTTGTCCCCCTGCCAATATCATCTAAAATGTAGGAATTAATTAAATCAAATTCAATAGAGATAATAAGCATGTTAATTTTAACATTAAAACCGGAAATCATCTTATCTATGACAAAGGAGTTTATAACAATGCCAAGCAGGGCATACATACCAAGCCTTGCCCCAAAGACTAAGCCTGCAAATAAGGTAATTAAAAAGTCAGATGCAAGTAAAGATTTGCCTATGTCCATGTGGGTGTACTTATTTATTATCTTTGCTATAATATCAGTACCACCTGTTGATGCGTTGTTGTTAAAGACAATCCCCATGCCAACACCTGATATAAGGATACCAAAGATTAAGTTTATAAATAAATCATCTGTAAAGGGGTCAGCCATGGGAGTAACAATTTCAAGTAAGGCTATAAGACCTGAAAGGGCTAGGCTGGCATATATAGTATAGCCACCAAACTCCCTACCCAAAACTAAAAAGGCTGTAATAAACAAGATGATATTTAAGACCCCAAGTATAATACCCATGGGAACTGGAATTAAATAAGATAGGATCATAGCAGCCCCAGTTGCCCCACCAACTGCCAACTTAGAGGGCATTAAAAAATAATAAAGTCCAACAGTCATAATTAAAATTCCTAAATTAATCAACATAAATTTTTTAAAATCAAATTTCAAATTCCCACCCCTTTCAAAAACCAAGACTATGATGCTTAATTTTACCATTTTAAACGCAATCTTTCAATTTATAAAATAAAAATAAGAAAGGATCAAACCTAATGCTAAAACACAATAGCGAAAAATCAATAAAAAATAAAATTGTTAAAAACCCCTTTGTAGTCCCTCCAATGGTTGCCTTTGGCCTAACAAAAGGAGATGGCTTTGTTACAGATGAAGTTCTTTCTCATTATGACAAGTTATCAAAAGGAGGGGCTGGTATAGTTATAGTTGAGGCAACTTGTATAAACAAAAATGCTAGACTAGCAAGTAAGCAGCTTGGAATTTGGGATGATAAATACATAGAAGGTTTAAAGAGGATAAGTGAACTTATACACACAAATGGGTGTCTAGCAATCTTACAACTTCACCATGCGGGCTTAAAGGCTAGGGAGGATATTACAGATATTCCACTTACTTCTTCAGACTATAAGTTAAATGGTAGGTCTTCAAGGGGCATGACTCTTGATGAAATAAATACTTGTGTGAAAGACTTTGAACAAGGCGGTAGAAGGGCAGACTTGGCAAATTTTGATGGGGTAGAAATCCATGGCGCCCATGGCTACTTGTTGACCCAATTTTTTTCAAGCAAGGTAAATAATAGAATGGATACTTACGGTGGTTCTTTTGAAAATAAATTACGAATTGCAAAAGAAATTTACACAAGTGTAAATAATATAACTAGGGATGATTTTATAATTGGAATTAGGATGGGGTGTAATGACGATAACCTAGAAGAAAGCATACAAAGGGCAAGGGCTCTTGAAGAAATTGGTTATGACTACCTTCATGTTTCTAGTGGTTTTGACAATACTCCCCTAGAAGATGATATAGATAAGGACTTTCCTTGTAACTGGATTGTTTATGGGGGGACTAAAATTAAAGAACAAGTGAAAATACCTGTAATAGGGGTTAATATGATTAAGACGAAATATCAAATTAATTACCTACTTGAAAATGACCTCTTAGACTTTATAGCAATAGGAAGGCCCCAGCTAGCAGATCCAAACTTTATTAATAAGATTCTTAATGAAGAAGAGGTGATATCTTGCTTGGAATGCAAACCTTGTAAGTGTTTTAATGATATTAAGTCATGTCCTAGGTATATTAATAAATAATCTTTCTATCAGTGTGTTATAATTTAATTGATGGGTATAAAAACATAAAGCAAGTTATAAAAAACAAGGAGGTTGGCTTATGGATAATATTCAATTTGCAATTCAAATGGAGCTAGACGGAGAAAAATATTACAACGAACAAGCTGAATTAAACAAGGGCAACAGATTAGAGAGTGTTTTTAGGTTATTGGCTAAAGATGAGCAGAAGCATGCTGAAATAGTTAGAAAATATGCCGATCAAAAGTCTTTTGACTTAAGCGAAGACAATGCTTATACAGAATTCGAAAACGTATTTAAAAATCAAGAGGATTTTAAACTAGAAACCACCACTGACCCCCTACAAGTTGATGCTTATAGGCTGGCTCTTAAGAAGGAGCAAGAAAGTATTGATCTTTATATGAAGATGAGGGATGAAGCAAAGACAGAAGATGGAAGAAAACTATTTGAATACTTGGTAAAGCAAGAAGAATACCATTACAATATATTTGACAATTTAGTTGACCATCTTAGAAAAGCCGAAGACTGGGTTGAAGATGCAGAATTTGGCAGGAGACCTAAGTATTAATTATTTGAGCAGCCTAAGGGCTGCTTTTTAAATATGAAAAGAGAAAGGATGGATAAAATGGGTGTATATAAAACTGTAATAATAGATTCAGAGGAAGTTTTAGATGATTTTACTAATCAAGCTAAGTATATTCTTTATTTTAGCTCAGAAAAATGTAGCGTTTGCAACGATATATTGCCACAACTAGAAAGAATCACAGATGACCTACCTATACAAATAGGGAAAATAGATGTAAATAAGAACTTAAAAATTGCAGGCCAGTATTTAATTTTTGTAACCCCTACAATTTTAATTTTCAATGATGAAAAGGAAATTTTAAGGGAAAGTAGGTTTATTGATTTTAAAAAGATAGAAAGAATGCTAGACTTATTAATCCAATAAAAATATACTTTATATAAGAGCTTGTTTTATATACCCTTAAGTGTTGTGATTGACATATTTTGGGTATTACTTAAATAAGTTTATAAAAAAATAAAACAGGGGGAATAATTATGTATATTAAAGACATAATGACACAAGATGTAATAACAGCAAACTTAGATGATACTGTAGAAAAATGTGCTAACCTACTTATCATGCATAACCTTAGCGGCCTTCCAATCTTAGATGAAAATGGGAAGTTAAAGGGAATGGTGACAGAGGGAGACTTAATAAGAAGGGCATCTAGGGTGAAGGGACCTGCTGTTTTAGAAGTATTAGGAGGTTTAATATACCTAGACAGTCCAAAAAAGTTTATGGATGAGCTTAAGTCTTCTATGGGGCAGCTTGCAAGAGATATTATGTCTAAAAATGTTATTACAATTTTAGAAGACCAAGAAATTGAAGAGGCAGCCACCCTCCTTGTAGAAAAGAATGTAAAAAGGTTACCTGTTCTTGATAAGGCAGGCAACCTAGTAGGCATAGTTTCAAGAAGAGACATCATGGGTTACTTGTTTCCAAATAAATAAGAAAGGTGGAAGCTTATGAGAAAGAACAAAAGTTCTACAAGCATATCCCTTATTGCAAGCCTTTTTTATATTATTATGGTTTCTGTTAATGTCTTAGCCAATGCCCTACCTATAAATGGCTTAAATACTGGGGAAGTTTCAGACTCCTTTCCTAACCTCTTTGCTCCTGCGGGAATTACTTTTGCAATTTGGGGTGTAATATACTTTTTACTAGGAATTTATTTATTTTTCCAATTCACAGATTCTAAGCAAATTGAAGCTAAAAACAAGCGGGTTATGAATAGGATAAATTTATTGTTTATAATATCATCTATTGGAAATGCAAGCTGGATATTTGCTTGGCATTATTTAAAAATTGGCTTGTCTGTATTTATCATGCTAATCATGTTCACATCCCTATTGCTTATAATCCTTACTATAGATAAGTTAAAGCTTACAAAAAAAGAAGTGTTTTGGTTAAAAGTGCCCTTTAGTGTTTACTTTGGCTGGATAAATATTGCCTTAATAGCAAATATTACAGGCTTTTTAGTAAAGTCAAAGTGGGGTGGTTTTGGCATAAGTGAAAATATATGGACTATTGCAATACTTATAGTAGGTCTTTTAATAGGGGGTATGACCATTTGGAAGTTAAGCTTAAGGGCTTATGGCTTAGTTTTTGTATGGGCCTATATTGGCATCCTAATTAAGCACTTATCTCCTGATGGTTTTAATGGGGCTTATCCTGGAATTATTGTAACAGGCGGAATAAGTATAGGTATTTTTATTTCAATAATCTTCCTAACCTACAGGAAAAAAAGATCCATGTTTTAAAAAATATTGTGATAAAGATATTTTTAAGGGGTAAGTATAAGAAAAATGCTTTAATAAATTAACATATGACAATATATGGATTGAAGTCATTACAAAGGAGAGGTATAATGTATTATATAAAGATTTATTTAATAACCCTTGTTGTTTTTTTTGCAGTAGATATCTTTTGGCTGGGCTTTGTTGCAAGAAACTTATATAAGGACCAACTTGGCTTTATAATGGCTGATAAAACAAACTGGCCTGCAGCCATCATTTTTTATATGGTTTATATAATAGGATTAATATTTTTTGCCCTAAATCCTGCCTTAAAAGAGGGTAGCCTAATGTATGCAGCCTTAATAGGGGCATTCTTTGGATTTATAACCTATGCAACCTATGATATGACCAACCTAGCTACATTGAAAAACTGGCCAATATTTGTTACAGTAGTAGATATAATATGGGGGACCTTCCTAGGAAGTGCCACGACAAGTATAAGTTTTTTAATTATTAGAGCTTTATCAATTTAATTTACAAGCAAGGAGTGATCATATGGTATTAACAGAACTTAGTGGGGAAAGTATGTATCATGCTTTTTTATCCGGAGCCTTAGAAGTTATCAAGCAAAAAACAGAGTTAAATAGGATAAATGTCTTCCCAGTTCCTGACGGGGACACAGGGTCAAACCTAGCCTTTACTATGTATACAATTGTTGAAAATGCTACAATAAACCAATCGGTAAAACACACAATGAAGTCCATAGCCGATGCAGCTATA
>CAZSLV010000105.1:0-5962 GCA_964607545.1 uncultured Gudongella sp.
ACCTGACCTTAAAAGAAAGCCTTGAAGATGACGAATAAGATAAGTATTTAGATAAAAATCCTTTAAAAAATATTATAAACAAGTATTCAGATTTTATCAGGTATCCAATAAAAATGATGGTATCTGAATATAAACAAAAAGAAGATTCTGAAGAATATGAGACTGTCTTAGAAGAAAAAACAATTAATAGTATGGTACCAATATGGAGAAAAAACAAAAATGAACTTACAGATGAAGACTATGAGAATTTTTATTCAGAGAAACATTTTGGCTATGACAAACCTTTAAAATACTCCCATATTAGCATTGATGGGGCTCTAAGATATGATGCAATCCTATATATTCCATCAAATGTACCTTTTGATTACTATACAAAGGAATATGAAAAAGGGCTTGAACTTTACTCAAGTGGTGTTCTAATCATGAATAAGGCACCTGAATTACTGCCTGATTACTTTAGCTTTGTTAAAGGAATAGTTGATTCAGAAGACCTTTCTTTAAATATTTCAAGGGAGATGCTCCAACACGATCGTCAACTTAAGCTAATGGCTAAGAAAATAGAAGAAAAGATAAAAGATGAATTACTTGGATTATTAAAAGAAGATAGGGACAAGTACAAGGAGTTTTTTGAAAATTTTGGCAAACAAATAAAGTATGGCCTCTACTCAGATTTTGGTATGAACAAGGATAAGCTTAAAGACCTCTTAATGTTTTATTCTTCAAGTGAAAAGGAAATGGTAACTTTAGATGAGTATACTGATAGGATGAAGGATGAACAAAAATACATTTACTATGCAAGTGGAGATTCAATTGATAGGATAGACAAACTTCCCCAAGCTGAGAGGATTAAAGATGAGGGGTATGAAATCTTGTATTTTATAGATGAAGTAGATGAGTTTGCTATCAAAGTACTAAACTCCTATAAAGAAAAAGAGTTTAGGTCAATTTCTGGGAGTGACTTGGGTCTTTCTGATGAAAAAGAAGAAACAAAAGAAGAAAAAGAAGAGTTGGCAGGCTTGTTTGATGGGATGAAAAACTCATTGGGTGATAAAATTAAATCCGTAAGACTTTCAAATAGGCTTAAAAACCATCCAGTTTGTTTAGTAAGTGAAGGTGAAATTTCTATAGAGATGGAAAAAGTTTTAAACACCATGCCAAATGCAGAGGAAGTTCATGCTGATAAGGTGTTAGAATTAAATCCAAACCATCCAGTATTTGAAAAGTTAAAATCTGCTTTTAAAGATGATAGTGAAAAGTTTAATCTTTATACAGACCTTTTATATGACCAAGCAAGATTAATAGAAGGTTTACCAATAGAAGACCCTGTAGAATTTGCTAACAAAATTACGAAATTAATGTAAAATATAAAAAGTTGAAGATTTAATCTTCAACTTTTTATATTTTAAGCTTTACAAGTAAATATATTTGTGGTATTCTATGAAGTATCAGTTTAGCATGCTAATGCAATGAAAAGAAAGAGTAGTCACTAGAAGAACTTTAGAGAGTACATGGCTGGTGAAAATGTATGATTTTTCTTTGATGAACACATCTTTGAGCAGGTCGATGAACCCATTCGTGGTAGTAGTTGGATTCGGTTTTCTAGCACCCGTTATAGTGCAGGGGTATAGTTATTTGTACCCACAGAGGATGGTTGTCGTAAGATACCATTAAAAAGAGGTGGAACCACGGGAGTAATGCTCTCGTCCTCTAGATTAGACTAGAGGATGGGGGCTTTTATAATGCCAAAAATACTAGTCAAAAATACTAAAAAAAGGAGAATGAAAAATGTTTAATTTTAAAAGAAGAGGGACTTTGTTGTTAGTAATTGTGGCTATGGTAACAATTTTTATGGTGGGTTGTTCAAGTAATAGACCAGAAGATGGAGGAGACCTTAAACCAGTTGTAATGGGATTAGATGATACATTTGCCCCTATGGGATTTAGAGATGAAAAAGGGGACCTAGTAGGTTTTGATATAGACCTAGCTAGAGAAGTTGCAACAAGAGCAGGGTGGGATATTTCATTCCAACCAATTGATTGGTCAATGAAAGAGACAGAACTTAACGCAGGAAATATAGATTTAATATGGAATGGGTATTCAATTACTGAAGAAAGAAAAGAAAAGGTTAACTTTTCAAAACCCTACCTAGCAAATTCCCAAATAGTGATAACCTTATCGGATTCTGATATAGAAAGTTTAAGTGATTTAGAAGGAAAGTTAGTGGCAACACAAGCTGAATCAAGCTCTTTAGATGCTGCAAGAAGTATACCAGGCTTAATTGAATCATTTGAAGGTGGTAAATTAATAGAGTATGCAACCTTTAATGAAGTTTTTAACGATTTAGAATCAGGTAGGGCAAAGGCTATCATTGCAGATGAAGTTCTTGCAAGATATTACATGGCTAACAAGGGGGCAGATGGATATAAGGTTCTAAAAGAAAATCTAGGACCAGAAGAGTTTGGCATAGGTGTTAGAAAAGATGATGCAGATCTTTTAACAGAACTTGATGATGCTCTTAATGCAATGAAGGAAGATGGTAAATACGATGAAATTTATGAAAAGTGGTTTGCAAAATAAGGAATAAAAGGAAGTAACTATGAAAATATTAGATATGCTTGTTCCAATGACAATTGAAGGACTAAAGGTAACACTAGGAGTTTTCCTAGTGACCTTGGTCTTTTCCATACCTCTAGCTGTCTTAGTAGCCCTTTTGAGAAGGTCAAAAAATAAGGTTATCTCCAGTATTACAGCTACCTATATTTATATTATGAGGGGAACACCCCTATTACTTCAGTTAATGTTTATATTCTTTGGTTTTCATTTTGTGCCTGTAATAGGGTATGCATTTAGCAGGTTCCAAGCAATTTATATTGCCTTTATCTTAAATTATACTGCCTATTTTGCCGAGATTTTCAGAGGGGGTATAAACTCAATAGATTACGGTCAATATGAGGGAGCAAAGGTATTAGGAATGAGTAAATCATTCACATTTATTAAAATAATACTTCCCCAAGTTATAAAAAATGTATTACCAGCTATAGGAAATGAAGTAATAACACTTGTAAAAGATACTTCCCTGGTATATATTTTAGGGGCAAGTGATATATTAAAAGCTGCTAAATCTGTTTCGAATGTTTATTCTGCATTTAGCCCATATGTAATTATTGCTTTAGTATATTTAGCTATTGTAGCTGTTTTGACTAAGCTGCTTTCAAATATAGAAAGACGCTACAATTATTATAGATAAAGGAGTTTATTATGAGCTTAATTGTAGAAAATTTAAGTAAGTCATTCGGAGATATTAAGGTATTTGAAGATATTTCCTTTGAGGTTTTACCATCAGAAATACTTTGTATAAAGGGTAAGTCAGGGGAGGGTAAGACCACCCTACTAAGGTGTTTAAATAACTTAGAATCTGTGGATAAGGGTAGTATAAGGATAAATGGTCTGGATATAAGTAAAGAAAAAGATAATAGTAGGGTAGGCCAAGAAATAGGACTTGTATTTCAAGGATACAACTTATTTCCCCACCTGAGTGTAATCGAGAATTTACGACTAGCCCCAGATTATCTAAAAAAAATGACAAGTAAAGAAATTGAAGAAAGAGCAAGAGAACTTATTCATACTTTAGAAATAGATGGTAAAGAAAATATGTATCCTTACCAGCTATCTGGGGGTCAAAAACAAAGGGTAGCCATAGCAAGAGCGTGCATGCTTGACCCATCTGTGCTTTGTTTTGATGAACCAACATCAGCCCTTGATTACGAAACAACAAAGCAAATTATAATTATTATAAAAAGACTAGCTGCTAGGGGTATGAGTATAGTAATAGTAACCCATGATGATCAATTTGTAGAGGATATAGCAGAAAGAGTTATTATATTAAAAGACCAAAAAATAGAAGAAATAACTAGACCCTCATTTAGATAAGCTTGAGGTTAGTATTATAGTGTTCTATTAGTAGATAATATATTTAATTAATTAGTAGGTGGTATTTTGTTAATTAACAAAACTTATACATCCTTTAGAAGACAAGAATTTGTAGATTACTTTTCTAATATTGGAATTCTAAAAGCTGAAGGAGTATTTTTTGGACAAGGATGGGAAGTAAAAATTGGAGAAGAAAGAAATAAATATATAGGCAATATGTCCTTTATTACAGTAGATTTAAACATAGAAATAAGAGAAAATATAAGTGAGGAATTTTTAAACAATCTTAGACTTGCTTTTTTAAGAGGTGGGGGATAATAAGTATTTATTAATAAAACTTAATCAATCATAGGATATCTATCTACATTTTTTTGATTCAAATAAGGCTTATATGGGAATAATATGTATGTAGGCAAGTTTTAAAAGGATTAAAAAAATGGAGGTTAAAGTTTTATGAATAACAAGAAGTTAGTAGGTATTTTTCAAAATGAAGATGAGGCAATAAGAGTAATTGAAAGCTTGAAGAGAGCTGGATATAATGACAATGAAATATCTGTAATTGCTAAGAGTAGCGAAAAAGTTGACAGAATAGATGATGTAACAGACATAGATAAGGAAGCAATGGATGATGGTTCTAAGGCAGCAGGAGGTGCTGCAATAGGTGGAGTTTTAGGTGGCTTAGGTGCCCTTTTATTAGAAATGGGAGTATTTGCAATTCCTGGTGTAGGACCTTTCCTAGCAGCAGGACCTATAGCTGCTACACTTACTGGTTTAGTTGCAGGTGGTGCCCTAGGAGGTATAGTTGGAGCTTTAGTTGACACTGGTATAGATGAGGAAGATGCTAGAGAGTATGAAGGCTATTTAAACAGGGGAGATATATTAATTGCAGTAGATACAAAAGATAATATTGAAAGAGACAGTGTATATGGCTACTATTATGATAATAATAGTAGAATAAGAGATAGGTACGGATTAGATAGAAGAACTTATTAAATTAAAAAAACAAATAGGGTAGCTATTGATTTAAATCAATAGCTACCCTATTCTTATGCTATAATTAGTATACTATAAATGTTTTGGAGGAGAATATGTCTAAAAAAAATAAGATGATAGAAATAACTATAGAAGAACTTGATTTTCCCAATAAGGGAACAGGTACTTATGAAGATAAGAAGATAAAGGTAAAGGGTGGAATACCAGGCCAAAAGGTAAGGGTTAAGCTTACAAGAAACAGAAAAGACCACAAAGAGGGAAGAATAATGGATGTATTAGAAAAATCCCCCCTAGAGAAAGAAAAGGGCTGTGACCACACCGGAATATGCGGGGGGTGTGCTTATCAAAAGTTAACTTATGAAGATGAATTAAGCATTAAGTTAAAAGGGGTACAAAAGTTATTTGAAAAAGCAAATTTAGATGGAGGATTTTTAGAAATAGTGCCATCACCAAATATAGTAGCTTACAGAAATAAAATGGAGTATTCATTTGGAGATGAAGTTAAGGATGGACCCCTAGCTCTAGGACTCCATGTAAAGGGTAACTTTTATAGTATTGTAAATACAGATGATTGTAATATTGTACATGAAGACTTTACTATTATAAGAGAAAAAGTTAGAAGCTATTTTGAAAGATTAGGATTGCCGTTTTATCATAAAAGAACTCATGAAGGTCTTTTAAGACACTTAGTTATTAGAAGGGCTTCAACTAGTGGACAAATCTTAGTTAACTTAGTAACATCAAGCCAAACAGAATTAAACAAAAAAGACTTTAAGAAAGAATTATTAAATATTAAAGATTTACAAGGGACAATAACAGGAGTAATCCATACCATAAATGATGGGCTAGGAGATGTTGTCCAAGCTGATCAAACAGACCTATTATACGGTACGGATACTATTCAAGAAGAAATACTAGGACTTAAATTTAATATATCACCTTTTTCTTTTTTCCAAACAAATACATTTGGAGCAGAAAAACTCTATGAAATAGCAAGGGACTTTGCAGGAGAAAAAAAAGACAGGGTAATATTTGACCT
>CAZSLV010000106.1:0-5937 GCA_964607545.1 uncultured Gudongella sp.
CTTTAAGATTTGAATTAATCATCAATACCCTCTCCCAAGCAGAATTTTATTGATTATTAAAGTCTTATTCTAATTACCTATGTTTCAATAATACCATTTAGTGTATAATTAAGTAAAGGAGGTTCTTTTAATGCCTAGTTTTAGCAAAGCAATAAACGCCCTTATGGGAAGAGTTGATATTTCAGACTCCTTAATCTTAAATAAGAGCCCTTTACTCTTACATATATCTGATACCCCCAGCCAATTTTACCCTGAATTAAAGCGTATCATAAGCCTACTACAACCACAATATATAATTCACACAGGAGATCTAGCTGATAATATTAAGTGTGAGCTTAGGCCTAGTTTATTGGTAAAGTATAGGTATGAAGTGAAAAAACTTTTAAAAATCCTAAATGAATCAAGCGCTAAAGAAGTTTACTTGGCACTTGGGAACCATGATGACTTTGATTTTGTAAGGGATAATAGGGGAAGGTTAGAAGTTTGTAAGGATGAGTGCGAAATTAGTTTTGAAAATATTAGCAGGTTAATATTTTCTCACTATCCCCAGTACACGAAGAAAACTAAGTCTGGCATATATTTATTTGGCCATGATATTGAGCCAAAAACTTATATATCAGATTCATATATCTCATTAAATGGTATAAATTCTATAAATATTATTAACCTTGAGAGTCTGGAGATATTTTTTATAGACTATCCCTTGGGTACTGATGAGGCAAGGCTTAATAAGAACAAAATGGGAATATAGGAGGATTTTAAAATGGTATCTTTAATAAGAAATGGGTCAAGGTCACTCTATGTCACAACAAAAAATGTAAATGCTTTAATTGATTTTCTTAAAAAAGACTTAGATGCAGAGCAAATGGATATACAGGTAATACAAGATAGGTCTAGGGAGTACCAAACAGTTGTATTTATAGGAAATCCTCCTCCTTTAGACGGGGATAAAGATGATGATATAAAGGCTTTATTGGTACTTCAAGAGCCAGTTTGGGTTTTAAGTAAGCTACTTACCAATAAGGCAAAGGACTTAATAGAATCTGTCCATCCAGGTGCTAACTTTATAATTATGAGGGCCTCAGGAGACTTAGACAAGGTTATAAGAGAAATGCAAAAGGACATAGGTGGGGAAATTATTTCCTATAAACAATATATAACAAATGATAGGACAAATTCTACAATTATAGGCCTAACTGAAAAACCCCTTGGCAAGGGGATTGTCTTAAGTGATTTTAACGAAAATTTCTTAATGGTTAGGGGAGAGTACGGTAGGATAAAAAGGGAATTAAGGATGCAGGCCCTAAGGTACTTAAATATTGGGATAGGAAACAGGGATTGGAACGAAATTGAAATTAGGATTTATGATATTTTTGGGGCTTATGAACTTCATTACGATAGGATGATGGAAGTTTTTGAAGACTTAGATATAGGCTTAGTCCTTGGGGAGTCTTGGTCTAAAGACTATCCAAAAGCCCTCCTTTCAGTTCAAGTTTATAGGGTCCGCTTTTTCACCTTCCACGACCCTGCTAAGTTAAAGAGAATCCTCTTTGCCCTAGAGTACTTGGAAGATGGGACGAGGATTGTAGATTATGATGTTTATTATGATAATAAAAAAACAGGGTGGAATATGAATTTACTTAAGAAGAAGAGGGAAGACAGGCAAGAACAAGCCCTTATAGCAAGAAGGGAACTATTTGCTAAATTAAGCCCTGAAACCCTTGAAAAAATTAAAGCCTTGGAAGAGGCAATAATTAAAACTAGGTATTAAGAAAAAGTCCTTGGTTATTAAAGCCAGGGACTTTTTCTTAAAGCTATTACATTTTTTGCCTAGCTACATATTGAGTGTGTAATAAGTCATGGGCTTTTTCCCCATAAGGTTCACCTAGAAATTCTTCATAAAGTTTTTTAATCATTGGGTTTTCATGAGACTTCCTAATACTTTTAGACCTATCTTCTTTATATATACCCTCTATTCTCTTTTTAAGGATTTCTAAATCACCATGGTGGTAGGGTTGGCCTCCGCCACCAACACATCCACCTGGGCAAGCCATGATCTCTATAGCATGATAGTGGGCTTCTCCACTTCTAATTTTTTCTAAAAGTTTCCTAGCATTTGCTAAACCATGGGTTACTCCAATCTTAATTTCCTCCCCATTGATATTGATGCTTGCTTCCTTTGTACCTTCAATCCCTCGTAAAGCATGAAACTCAACATTGTCCAAACTTTCATTTGTTAACCATTCATATGCAGTCCTAAGTGCAGCTTCTATAACCCCTCCTGTTGCTCCAAATATTACTGATGCACCTGAAGACTCCCCTAGAGGATTGTCGAATTCTTGGTCTTCTAGGGTGTTAAAATCTATGCCTGCCTCTTTAATCATCTTTGCTAGTTCCCTGGTAGTTATTACTATATCAACATCTTTACTACCCCCATGACCTAGTTCAGGCCTTGCTGCCTCATATTTTTTTGCAACACATGGCATAATTGAAACGACTATCATATTTTCTTTCTTAATATTCATTTTTTCTGCTAGGTATGACTTAGCTATGGCTCCAAACATCTCATGGGGAGACTTGCAACTTGATGGTATATCTAGCATATCATTAAATTGGTGTTCAAAAAACTTAACCCAACCTGGACAGCAGGATGTTAGGATTGGAAGTTTACCCTTACCTTCTAACCTGTGAACTAATTCAGATGCTTCTTCAATAATAGTTAAGTCAGCAGCAAAGTCAGTGTCAAATACCTTGTCAAACCCTATTCCCCTTAAGGCAGCTACCATTTTACCAGTTACAAGGCTTCCAGGTTCCATCCCAAAAGCTTCCCCAAGGGCAACCCTTACAGCTGGAGCAGTTTGAACAATAACATATTTTTCTTCATTATTTATTTCTCTCCAAACTTTAGATACATTATCAACTTCTGTTAGGGCTGCTGTAGGACAAACTGCCAAACATTGGCCACAAAAAGTACAAGTTGTTTCATGCATGGGAAGGTCAAAGGCAGCCCCTATAACTGTATCAAAACCCCTACCTACAGCAGAAAGTACATGGACGCTTTGAACTTCATTGCACATAGTTTCACACCTCCTGCACATAATGCACTTGGTCATATTTCTCACTATAGAAAAGCTACTTGTATCTATCTTATACTGGGAAACTTTCCCCTCATATTTAATGTGTCTTATACCTAGGTCAGCTGCTAGTGCTTGGAGTTCGCAGTCAAGGTTCTTTTCACATATCAAACAATCCTTGGGATGGTCAGATAAGAGAAGTTCTACAACTGTTCTTCTTGCCTTAACAGCCTTTTTAGTATCGGTTTTTATAACCATACCCTCAAGAGCTGGTGTTGCACAGGCAGGTGCTAGGGACTTCCTCCCTTCAACTTCAACTACACACACCCTACAAGAAGCTGTTTTATTTACCATTTTTATATCATGAAGGTCAAGATGACAAAGGGTAGGGATTTTAACATTTACAGACCTTGCAGCTTCTAGTATGGTAGATCCTTCTTTTACCTTTGCAGGTTTTCCATTAATCGTTAAGTTTATCATACTAACCACCCCTTATCCTTTACTAACTGCATTAACTGGACACACATCATAACATGCACTACATTTTATACATAGGTCTTGATTTATTTGGTGTACTTCTTTGACCCTTCCACTTATGCAAGATACAGGACATACTTTTGCACACCTTGTACAGCCTATGCACTTACTTGGGCTTATTTCATACCTTAAAAGTGCCTGACATACACCAGCTACACATACATGGTCCCTGACATGGTTTAGGTATTCCTCCTGAAAGTACTTCATGGTCGATAATACTGGATTTGGAGCAGTTTGACCCAGGCCACATAGGGAAGTTATTTTTATTGTCTCAGCTAGTTCTCTCATCTTTTCTAAATCTTCAATACTTCCCTTACCTAGAGTAATATCTTTGAGCATTTCATATAATCTCTTATTCCCAACCCTACAAGGGGTACACTTGCCACATGATTCTTCCACTGTAAACTCCAAATAAAATTTTGCTATATCGACAATACAATTATCTTCATCTATAACTATCATGCCTCCTGAACCCATCATAGACCCAATGGAAGCTAGGGATTCGTAATCTATTTTTACATCTAGGTCACTTGCTGTGATACAACCACCAGATGGGCCACCTGTTTGCACAGCCTTAAAGGCCTTTCCATTCTTAATCCCCCCACCAATATCATATATTATTTCTCTAAGTGTTATACCCATTGGAACTTCAACTAGGCCTACATTGTTTATCTTTCCAGCTAGGGCAAATACCTTTGTCCCCTTGGAGCTTTCACTTCCTATTTTATTAAACCAATTAGCGCCATTTAAGAATATAGCTGGAATATTTGCAAATGTTTCTACATTGTTTACACTAGTAGGTTTTCCCCAAAGTCCACTTTCAGCTGGGAAAGGAGGTTTGGTTGTTGGTTCTCCCCTATTCCCCTCTATAGAGTGAATTAAGGCAGTTTCTTCACCGCAGACAAATGCTCCCGCTCCATACTTTATTTCTATATGAAAGCTAAAATCAGTTCCTAGTATATTATTTCCTAGAAAACCCGACTCTTGTGCTTGTTTAAGGGCAGTCTTTAATCTTTTTATTGCTAAGGGATATTCAGCCCTTATGTAAACAAAACCTTTTTGGGCCCCAATTGCATACCCATTTATAGTCATAGCCTCTATTACTGAATGAGGATCTCCCTCGAGTATAGACCTATCCATAAAGGCACCTGGATCTCCCTCATCTGCATTACAAACTACATACTTAAGATCAGAAAAAGATTTATGGGCAAACTCCCATTTTAATCCAGTAGGAAAGCCCCCTCCCCCTCTGCCCCTAAGACCAGAAAGTTTTAGTTCGTTTATCACTTCCATTTGGGTCATTTCAAAAATGCATCTAGCAAGTGCTTCATACCCCCTATTAGCAAGGTATTCTTCAATTAACTCAGGATTAATCAATCCACAATTCCTTAAGGCAATCCTCAATTGCTTTTTGTAAAAACCCATTTCATGTTGGGTATGAACTTTTTTATGAAGGAGGGTTGGCTCCTCATAAAGAAGTCTTTCTACCTGTTTGCCACCTATTATATGTCCTTTTATTATCTCTTTAGCATCATTTGGACTTACCTCAGTATAAAAGACATCTTCAGGAAAAACTTTAACTATAGGTCCCTTTTCACAAAATCCAAAACAACCTGTTATATGGGCCTTTACCTTATCACTTAAACCATGTTTTTCAATTTCTTCATTTAAATTATCTAATAACTTCTGACTTTCAGCAGACATACAACCTGTCCCACCACAAATTAGCAATTCCTTGTATTCACTATCTTTATAAGTATCCCGCCTAAGGTCCATAAGGGGCATTAAGAGAGCTTGCTTATCCATAAGTTCTTTAAATGACTTTATTTTTCCCATATATGGTCTCCTTTACTCAGAATACTTTCCAATTATTTTTGCTATATCTTCCACTTTAACTTTTCCATACACATCATTATTTACCATAACAACAGGAGCAAGGCCACAAGCCCCAACACACCTTAAACATTCAATTGAAAACAAACCATTATTTGTTGTTTCACCAGTTTTAATGTTTAAAGTCTTTTCAAACTGCTTGACTATAGCCTCAGCATTTCTAACAAAACAAGCTGTACCCGTACATATATTTATAATATATTTGCCTTTTTCCTCCATAGAAAAAAATGAGTAAAAGCTAACAACACCATATATCTTAGATGCTGGTATATCCATTTGCTCCCCAATAAACAATTGAACTTCCTTTGGTAGGTATCCAAATATATTCTGGCCTTGTGGAGTACTTGAATTAACTCTGCATCTGTTTTTTCTACAGTCATAATAAAGTCTTTTAATTCTTTTGGAACATAATCGGCGATATCAACATTATAGT
>CAZSLV010000107.1:0-5818 GCA_964607545.1 uncultured Gudongella sp.
TTTCTATTACTTTTATTACTTGTAATGTTTTTATGGTTTAGGTTTGGTAGGGATGAAAAAATTTACCCCCCAGTTGAGTTTTATCCACCTAAGGATTTAACCCCAGCTGAGATAGGTTATATTTATGATAAGACAATTGACCCATATGATATTACATCTATGCTAATATATTGGGCAGATAGGGGTTATTTAAATATAATTGAGGAAGAAGAGGAAGTTGGAGTAATTTTTAAAAAAGATGTAACTAATATAAAGTTACAAAAACTTAAAAATCTACCAAGTGATGCAAGACAATTTGAAAGAACTTTCTTTAATGAATTATTTGATAGGTATGCCATAGACAATATTGTAGAAATAAAATTCCTTAAGGACAGCTTTTATGTTAGTCTTGCAAAAGTTAAAAAAGAATTAATTCGTTCCTTTAAGGATAGGAATTTTTATAGCAAATCAGGTAAGATTGCTTCATTTTTTACCAGCTTTATAGGGATAGTAATTTTATTTTTAGTATTCCTTGGATCTTTTAATAAAGTAAACCCTTACCAAACAGGATTGATATTTTTATTTGCTGTCCTTGCTAGCTTTTTTATAGGCATATTTCTAGTAAGTGCAGCCCATTTAATATCTATAATTAAGACAAGGTTCCCTCTTGAAAGGGTAAAGACAATAGTCGTTGCCTTCTTAATGTCCTTTATTCCTATATTAGGAGCCCTTGGTATTTTATTTATTACTGGAGCTGACAGTGTTTATTATATGGGTCTTCTTTTAGGACTTGTAATAATCTTCTTTGCACCCTATGTAAATAAAAGAACTGAATTAGGCAGGGAATGGTTATCACATATTTTAGGTTTAAAACAGTTTATTGAGAGTGCAGAAAAAAACAGGATACTAACCCTAGTAAATGATGATCCAGAGTATTTTTACCATGTCCTACCCTATGCTATGGTCCTAGGAGTAACTGATAAGTGGGCAAAACAATTTGAGGGTATCTTAAGTCAAAACCCTGATTGGTATTATTCAAGTTCAAACAGGCCTTTTTCTACAGCCTACTTTGTTTCCCATATTAATTCTTCTACCCAAGATGTAGGTAGAACCCTATCTTCTAGTCCTTCAAGTTCTGGAAGTGGCGGTAGTTCTGGTGGAGGATTTTCAGGAGGAGGTTCAGGCGGCGGCGGTGGGGGCGGCTGGTAAGATAAAAGCAGGGGATAATCCCCTGCTTTTTATTTTATTTCTTTTAAAGTTTCATATTCAAATGCCAAAATACCATCTTCTCCAATATAATACAAGTTTTCACCAATTACTAATAAGCGTTTACCAGAAAAATATTGGTCTTTTTCTTCTCCTTCAATCCTTATTGTATCTAGGACCTCTAGTCTTTCTTCATCTTGAATCTCTACTAAAACTCCAACCGATTCCATATCCCTTACAAAGTCCTTGCTAGACTTATTTAGGTTAGCATGAAAACCAACTACATTCCTCTTATTATCTATCATTAAAGCCTTGTGATTACTTAAAACCTCAGCATAAGAACCACTTTCACCTAGGATTAAATTATCTATTTCTTTTGGCTTAGCTGTATCTGATACATCAAATAAGGATAGTTTAATACCCCCTACTTGGCCACTTTTTTCATCAGAATCTTGTCCTATACCAAGGAGGATTTTCTCTGATATTGGGTGGAGGTAGTTTGAAAATCCAGGGATTTTTAATTCACCTAAGACCTTTGGCTCACTTGGATTACTTGTATCAATTACAAACAAGGGGTCTATTTGCCTAAAGGTTACTACATAGGCCTTCTCTTTTATAAATCTAACAGAGTATATCCTTTCTCCCTTAGCAAGGTTTTCAATCATCCCTACTTCTTCTAAGTCTTTATCTAGGATATAAAGTGAATTAGTATCCTTATCCCACCTATGGGTTGCTATCCTAAAGTTACCCTCATACTCATCCATGGAAAACTGATTTAATATACTACCCTTTACAAATCCTCCTCCACTATAACCTATTTTAAGGCCATCTATAGAAAAGCGAGCAATATTTGATATATTCCCCATGGAATTTGTATAGTCTTCAGCCACTACATAGAGGGTGTCAAGGTCCATATATATATCCCGACCACTCCCTAAAAAGGCCTGTATAGAAGCTTCTTTTTCTGTATTTTTAATATCTATGGCCCCTATTAAAAGGTAATTATCAGCTGGCCTATAGGGAAAGTACATTATCTTATCAAGAGATACTTCCTTGTAGTCCGGGCTTATAGCGGTATCTTTATAGGATGGAACTTTTGATACTGGATCACTTCCATAAGAATAAACATATTTATTTGATAATACATAGAGGGTGTCATTAGTTTTCCTGCTTGATAATATATTGCCCTCTAAACTTACTTCCTTTAAGAGGTCTAACTTACCATTTTCATTTACTGAGTAAATACCTACATAAACAAAAGATTTATTATCTGGATATGGCATAATTGACCTACTTTGAGTCATCTCTTCAAGGGGTCTTATCCAATTATTTAATCCTTCTATTGACCCTATTACAATAAGTCTATCTTTGTCTATATACAATTCATTAAAGCTTGTTAACTCTCCTTTTTCTTTATCTACTTTGCCTTTAATTTCATCAGTCAAAGTTGGTCTTCCATTATTTGGTAAATAAACTTTTACAGAGTCACCATTAGCATGGTAGATAAATTTACCATCAGTTTTTACAATATCAGCTTCGTTTACTCCTGCAACTTGTTCATTTGTACTTGTAAAATCTTTATTTATATCATCTGAACTTTCCTTTTCATTCATTACAGGTCCTTGTAAGTCTGGCATTGCACCATAAAGGGGACCCCTATTATTATTATTACTTATCAAGGCAAGTAGTTGTTCTTTGGATTTAACCCTTAGGGCTTGACCTATCTTTGCATTAACATTAGCAAGGTAGTCTTTAGTAAAATCTACTTCCTCTTCTCCTATTGTTATAACCCCATCCATATAAGAAACTTTCTTATTAAATATTTCTTCAGCAATAACCCTAAGTGGTACCATGGTCCTATCTTCAATTATAAGGGTTTTTGTATCTATCTTTCTTATTATATCTTTCTTGGCGAATTTTTTTTCAATATACTTATCTTCCCCTATAGGAAATATATAATCTGTTCCCTTATATGAAATCTTAGCTTCTCTTTTCTTATCATCATAAGATATCCTAGCTTCAAAGTGTTCTCCTATAGCCCTTAGGGGAACTAGGGTCCTATCCTTGTAGATAATAGGAACTACGCTTGGATTTTCAGAATCAAGAGCCTTCATAGTCTTTTCATTTAATATCAAGGGGCTCCCAACCTTTAAAGCAATATCCATTTCCCTGGTCTGGGCTTTAGTTACATTAGTTTGAAATGATATTACCATGGTAAATATTAACAATACAATCATAAACTTTTTCAAAAAATCCACCTCCAATTTTTCTTTACACTTTTATTATACCCCAATACTCGGGTAAAGAATTTACTAAATAGTTACATTTTCAAATTCTAGGTGTATCTTACTTAGCTTGTAGTCTTTAAATTATTGTGATAGCCTTTAGATAGGCACATAGAAAGATTAATATTTATTTTTATAGAAAGGAGACACATTTTAATGACAGAATTGTATTTTAATCCTAGAGATTTTTATAGGGAAGAAGAGTTAATTGAACTTACTCAGAGTCTAATAAGGATACCCAGTCATAAGGACACTCCAGGTTTTGAAAGAGAGGTTGCAGAATTTATAAATCAATTTCTCCTTAATGAAGGCATTGAATCAGAACTACACCCAGTTATAGATGGTAGACCAAATGTTGTTGCTACAATTAGAGGGGATGGAAGTGGTCACTCCCTAATGTTTAATGGTCATACAGACACAGTTTTACCATACAATATGACAATTGAACCTTTTTCTGCCTTTATTGATGATGGTAAAATATTTGGTAGGGGGTCTGTTGATATGAAGGGGGCCTTGGCCTGCTTTATGATGACCCTAGTGGCTGTAAAAAGAAGCGGGTTTATACCAGGTGGAGATTTAATATTTACAGGGGTTATTGGTGAGGAAGGAAAGAGTGAGGGGACTGAGTATATAGTAAATTCTAATATTCGGGCTGATGCTGCTATTGTAGGCGAACCTTCTGATTATGAGTATGCAATAGGCCACAGGGGACTGGAGTGGTTTGATGTAACTTTTTATGGTAAAGCCTCTCACAGTGGCAAGCCTGAACTAGGCGTTAATGCAATTGAACAAGCAATGACCTTTATCAACAAGGTTAAGGAGGTCCTTTATCCAAAACTCAAAGAAAAATATAATGAGTATATGGGTGGGTCTGTAATGAACTTTGGAACAATATCTGGAGGTACAGAACAAAGTACTGTAGCTGATAAGTGCATACTAAGGATTGATAGAAGGTTTATACCAGGAGAAGACAAGGACACTGCTATGGCTGAATATCAGGAAATAATTGATCTTTTAAAGGCTGAAGATAAGACCTTTAATGCCAAAATAGAGATTACACCAGAAAGCATTTTGGCCCTTTATCATCCACCTCTTATTACATCTTTTAATGAACCTATTGTAACTAGTGTAAGGCAGGCAGTTAAAAATGTAATCCATACAGAACCCACTATAACTAGAGGAATCGGTTGGTCTGATGCAGCCCTTTTAAAAACCTATGCAAATATTCCAACTGTAGTCCTAGGGCCTGGGGACTTGTCCTTAGCCCATACAGAGGCTGAATTTGTTAAAATTATTGATTTAATAAATCATGTGGATATTTACACTAATATTGTTCAAAGTTTTACTAAATTAACAAAAGAGATAGATTAAGGCTAGCCTTAATCTATCTCTTTTCTACAATTTGAACCTTGTAGCCACTTGGGTCTGTAATAAATAGAAATCTAAACTTTGGAACTGGACTAAAGGGTCCACTATGTATCTCTATTTCCTTTTCATTTAGAAAGTCTATAAATTTATCAAGTTCATCTACTTCAAAACCAATTGATATACCCTCTCCTGTACAATTATTGTTAAATTCATTATCATAAATTAACTCAATCTTTGTTTCTCCATCTCCTAGAAAACATATTTCTACTTCATCCCCTTGACTTATCCTCCTTTGGATTTTAAGTCCTATGATTTCACTGTAAAACTTAATAGATTCATCTAAATCTTTAACCCTTAATGTAGACCATACATATTTCAATATAATCCCTCCCCTTTAAACCATACCCTAGTTTATTAGTTTTAAATAAATATTTTGTTATTTTTCTATGGGGCTAGTCGGAATGACAGGTGAGGCTGCAACCCAGAGCAAAGCAGTCCCTCCAGAGCCCGCCCTGTCATCCAGAGCGAAGCGAAGGATCTTTCTTTTTAATTGTTATAAACTCCGAATTAGTAAATTTAATGTGATTTAAGCTTATATAAAAAAGAAAGATTCCTCATTACATTCGGAATGACATAACAGTAGATTTGTCATCCAGAGCGAAGCGAAGGATCTTTCTTTTAATTGTTATAAACTCCAAATTAGTTAATTTAATGTGATTTAAGCTTATATAAAAAAGAAAGATTCCTCATTACATTCGGAATGACAGGAAGTGGGATAGTCGCAATGACAGGTGGGGGCTAGTCGGAATGACAGGTGAGGCTGCAACCCAGAGCAAAGCAGTCCCTCCAGAGCCCGCCCTGTCATCCAGAGCGAAGCGAAGGATCTTTCTTTTTAATTGTTATAAACTCCGAATTAGTAAATTTAATGTGATTTAAGCTTATATAAAAAAGAAAGATTCCTCATTACATTCGGAATGACA
>CAZSLV010000108.1:0-5626 GCA_964607545.1 uncultured Gudongella sp.
ATAGACAAGTTAAATCCAATAAGATAATATATTAGTTAATAAATCATATAAGGGGGCAGTTTTAGATGATATATAGAAATGCAAAAGTAGAGGATATAGAAAAGGTTTCAAGCCTTCAAAGACGCTACCATATAAATACTATTTCAGATGAGGATAAGCCTGATGGCTTTGTCACAACCCTCTTTACTTATGACCAATTTAAGGAAATTATTGAAAAAGAAAATGGCCTTGCCATAGCCTGTGATGGGGATGACATTGTGGGATATGCCATGGCAGCTTCTTGGGACTACTGGTCAAAGTGGCCCCTCTTTGTCCATATGATAAAGGACTTAGACTCAACAAACTACTTAGGTAAAGATCTTACTGTAGAAAACTCCTACCAGTATGGACCTATTGCAATTCACACTGACTACAGGGGGACCTTGGTTCTTCCAAACTTATTTGAATTTTCTAGGACCCAAATGAAGGATAAATACCCCATAATGATAACCTTTATTAATCAAATTAATACAAGGTCAATGAGGGCCCATGAAAAGCTTGGCTTAGATATTATTAAGGAGTTTGAATTTAACAACAATAAGTACTATGAACTAGGCTATGATACTCTTAAAAAAACCAAGGGGTCTACTATATAGGGTAAACTAAGGGGATGGACAAATTTGTCCATCCCTTTAATTTATCTATTAATATTTACTCAACTGTAACTGATTTTGCTAGGTTTCTTGGCTTATCTACATCATTACCCTTTAAAAGGGCTGTGTGGTAGGCTAGGAGCTGGGGAAATACTACTGATATTACTGGCATAAAGATATTAAAGCTTTCTTCTAAATAAACTACCCTATCACATATTTCTTCAAGGTCCTTATTTTTCTTTCTTGTAAGGGAAACAACATAGGCCCCCCTTGCCTTAACTTCCTTGATATTTGAAAGCATTTTTTCATATAAGTTTTCTTGTGTTGCTATGCTAATTACAGGGGTACCTTCTTCAATTAAGGCGATAGTCCCATGCTTTAACTCCCCTGCTGGAAAGGCTTCAGTGTGTATATATGAAATTTCCTTAAGCTTTAAGGCCCCTTCTAGGGCTGTGCAATAATCAAGCCCCCTACCTAGATAAAACAAAGATTTTTTATCCTGTATCTTTTCTGCAATTTCTAAAGCTATGTCATTACTCTTATCTAAGACCTCTTGTACCTTATCAGGAAGGGTTTTTAATTCTTCTAATATTTCACCATAGCACTTATCTAAAAGGGTCCCCTTTAATTTTCCAAAGTATAGGCCTAGGATGTAAAAGGCAGTTAATTGGGTGGTGTAGGCCTTGGTTGATGCCACAGCTATTTCAGGTCCTGCCCAAGTGTAAAATACATCATGGGACTCCCTTGCTACAGAACTTCCAACTACATTAGTAATAGATAAAACCCTCGCCCCTCTTTCTTTTCCTAGCTTTAGGGCCCCTAGGGTATCGGCAGTTTCTCCTGATTGACTTACTATTACAAGGAGGGTCTTATCATCTATATAGGGGTCACTGTATCTAAACTCTGATGCAATATCCGATATGCATTCTACTTCTAAAAAGCCCTGTAAAATACTCCTACCTACAAGACCTGCATAGTAGGCTGTCCCACAAGCTACAATATAAACCCTATTTATTTCTTTTATAAGTTTTTCATCTATCCTTATATTTTCAAGTACAAAGTCATTTCCCTTAAGTCTTTTAGAATAAGTATCATAGATTGCCTTAGGTTGCTGGTAAATTTCCTTTAGCATAAAGTGGTCATAGCCTTCTTTTGTTGCTGATTCAATATCCCAAAGGATTTCTTTAGGACTCCTAGTGACCTTGTTTTTATTTTTATCGTATATTTGAAAACCTCTCTTGGTAATTTCAACCACATCTTTATTTTCAAGGTAGATTACTTTTTTTGTGTATTTAAGTATGGCTGGTATATCTGATGCAAGGAAGTAGTCCCCATCTCCTAGGCCTAGTATCAAGGGGCTTTCATTTCTTATCGCTACGATTTTATCTCTATCTTTTGAAGATACTATGGCAAGGGCATAGGACCCTTCAAGTCTTTCTTCTGCTAAAAAGGCTGCACTTAATAAGTCATCCTTATAATAGGAATCTATAAGGTGGGCAATAGCTTCTGTGTCTGTATCTGACTTAAAGGTATAACCCTTATCTATTAGTTCTTTTTTTATCTCCATGTAGTTTTCTATAATCCCGTTGTGAACTAGGGCAAGAGTCTCATCATTATTTAAGTGGGGGTGGGAGTTTGTATCAGAAGGTGCTCCATGGGTTGCCCACCTGGTGTGACCTATGCCAAGCCCTCCTTCTAGGGGGTCTTCTTCAAGGTTTTTTACAAGGTTTTCCAGCCTTCCCTTAAACTTTCTATAGGTTAACTTATCCTTATTTATAAGGGCTAGGCCGGCTGAGTCATACCCCCTGTACTCTAACTTTTCAAGTCCATGTAAAATTATATCTTGGGCATTTTTATCCCCTATATATCCAACTATTCCGCACATATTTTATCCTCCCAAAATTTTCATCTAAAAAAGGCCGTTTAGTCGGCCTTATTCGTAATCTACAAGTGAATTTATATGGTAACCTTCTAATTTTTCTCTTCCCTTTAAGAAAAGAAGTTCTATTACAAATTCAAGAGCTACAACTTGACCACCCAGGGATTCTATTAATTTGATAGCTGCAGAAACTGTGCCAGCTGTTGCTAACAAGTCATCTACTATAGCAATCCTATCTCCCTTTTTAAATGATTCTGTGTGTATCTCCAAGGTATTTGACCCGTATTCTAGGTCGTATTGGTAGGAGGTAGTATCTCCTGGAAGTTTGCCGGGCTTTCTAATTGGCACAAAGCCAACCCCCAAACCATAGGCAACTGCTGCTCCAAATAAAAACCCCCTGGCTTCTGGACCTACTATATAGTCTACCTTCTTATCCCTTAAGTCCTCTACCATGGCATCAACTGCTTGTTTAAATGCTTCCTTATCCCTAGTAAGTGTGGATATATCCTTAAAGGACACACCATCTATTGGAAAATTTTCTACTTCGCGAATTTTAGATTTAAGATCCAAAATTTCTCCTCCTTAGGTTCTCAATTTTAAGCTTATCTTTACTACCATATAATTTTACCATATATTTATCCATTTGAAAAACTATTCTTCCCCTTTAAGGTCACTTTCTGATAGCCTTTTTAAAAGGGGTTTAAATAAGTCATTTTTATCTAAGCTTGGGTTCTTTAAATACAAGTAATTTAGGGCAACCCTTCCCCCATGGTCCATCCCCTGACACCCTGCTAAAAGGACCAGGTCATGGGGCTCAGCTTGAGATAGGCCCATAGAAATTGCATCTTCTAGGCTATCATAAATTGTATAGGAAAGGTCAGACTTATCTAGGACTTCTTTAAAGACCTCTTCTTCATCCTTACTAACCCTATCCTTATCCCCCACTGCCCCTATGCTCTTTGTTGCTATAATACTGTTAATCCCCAACTTGTCCTTCCAAGCTAGGAGGGCCTCTGCATTTTCCCTATTTACTGTAACCCCCCTGTTTCCCCGTATGGCATAAATTATTATCACCTTGTTCTTATCCATATCTGTTAGGGTTTCTAGGGTACTGTTAATATTTTTTATATTGGCAAAGTGGTCATCTATAATTGTAAAGTCCCTTTCATAGATAAACTCAAACCTTCTCTCAACCCCTCCAAAGTCCCTTAAACCTTGTTTTATTACATCTAGGGGGATTTTATCAGCTAGGGCTATGACAATAGCACACATGGCATTTTCAACAGAATGGTAGCCTGGTATTTTAAGGTCAACATCAAAACTTGTCTTTTTTATTGTAAAGTCCTTTAAGGGAATGTCTTCCTTAATCTTAACTGTAAACCTTGCCCTGCCATTTACTAGTTTTAAATTTGTGCAAACTATCCTTCCAAGGTCTGTGTTTATTGAAAAATCAACTACCCTGGCCTTAGTTTGATTAGTAAGGGTCCTGATTCTTTCATTATCAAGGTTTAAAATTGCAAGGCTATCTTCCTTAGCATTTTTTATTAAAGAAGACTTAACTTGCCAATAGTTTTCATAAGTCCCGTGTTGGTCAATGTGTTCCCTAGTAAAGTTGTTAAAGGAAACTATGTCAAAGTCAATATCATTAACCCTGTAAAGTTCTAGGGCAGAGGATGAAACTTCCATAAGAGCCCGGTCTAGTTTTTCTTCTGTCATCTTATAAAATAACTCTTGAAGTTCTAAGCTCTCAGGTGTTGTAAGAAGGGATAGCTTAACTTCATCCTTTATCTTTGAAATTACACTTCCTATAAGGCCTGTCTTATAACCTGCAAGTTTATATATTTCATCCAATAAAAAGGAGGTTGTAGTCTTACCATTTGTTGCAGTAATCCCTATAGTCTTAATCTTACTAGAGGGGTTAGAATAAAAATTGCTACTTACTTTAGAAAGGGCGACTCTCGTATTTATAAGCTTTATTTGACAAATATCCTGTCTTGTCTTAACAAAGTCCTCAACTAAAATGACCCTTGCCCCCTTATCAATTGCGTCATTTATAAAGGTATGACCATCTACAAGGTAACCCTTAATTGCAACATAAAGAAAGTTTTCTTTAACCCTTTGAGAGTGAAAACTTATCCCTTCTATGTTTATATCCTCCTTGTAATTTTTCATCTGTAGTATATCTAAGCCCTTTATTAAATCTTTTATCTTCATTGTTTTCTCCCCTATTAATTTAAATATATCCCAGACAGCTTAATTTCTTAAGTGTATGGGATAACTTTTCTTTTTAGCATTTCACTGTGGAAGAAGAAAAATACTCCCCCCATAATAAATAAGTCCCCTATACTTAGGATCTTTGGCAGGGGGTATGGCCTATCAATTAAAATTATATCTGCCAAAAACCTCAACTTGGTGTCCTTATCTAGGTTTGTATGCTTTATATCAAATTCCCTCTCTGGAAGGGTACTTTCTTTATATATACCTTTAATTCCATTTATAGAAACAGGCATCTGACCATTATTACCCATTATCACTAAGAGGTTTAAGATTATTCCAATTAAAAAAAGCTTCATATAAATCTTTTTTATATTTAATAGTCCCACAAGGATTAAGAGTAAGTAGGAAATTAAGATTATGTAAACTAGGTAATTTTCAATAAGAAGGTTAATAAAACTTATATTAAATCTCTTTGATAGGGATAGGCTAAGTTGGATTAGGGCAGAAATCCCTATTAAATAAAAACCCCTTATTTCTACATGCTCAAGGTTTCTAAACTTGCCACCCTTTAATTTTGCTAGGACAATGGATAAAATGGAAGGCTCAATAAACATCTAATCACCTAATGTTCTATAATAGAAATAAACTTCTTAACTAGTTCTGGATTAAATTGAGTCCCTGAGTTTCTCCTAAGTTCCTCTATGGCTTCTTCTCTTGTCAGGGCCTTTCTGTATGGCCTATCTGATGTCATAGCATCGTATGAATCAGCTATCATTAGGACACTTGCTTCAATTGGGATTTCATCCTGGCTTAGTCCATCTGGGTAGCCATTTCCATCATACCTTTCATGGTGGTGTTTTACAATAACTGTTATATCCTTTAAAAAGTCTACCTTGCA
>CAZSLV010000109.1:0-5598 GCA_964607545.1 uncultured Gudongella sp.
TTATACCTGCTTGCATCCATTGACCCTCTTAACTCATTAGCACCATCCCACAAGCGTCTTTTAATTTCTTCTGATGTAATCATAATTTCTCTCCTTAGATAAGTTATTATAAATATTTTAAGTAAATTTCTCTGTTTGTGTTTTTATTATGACTCATTAAATTATTTACATTTAGTCAGATACAAAGGCTTTTAAAGTCCTCTTTTTTATTGATTTTTAAACATTTGTGGTTTATTTTAAAAGTAATATTATAAGTCTTATTTTATCTGTTTAAGTAACTTAGGTCAACAAGTATGGTATTTTTCTACCTTTAATAGGAAAATGACACCTCCAAATTATAAGGCGTCATCCATATCATTCTAAGCTATTAATTTTACAACTAAACCCGTCACTTCCTGAGATTCTAACCGGTTGTTTTTTTGGTTAATTATTTAAAATTATCATTTATAGTAGGCGTCCCTTGATGAAAAAGCATTGTCCACCCAGTTTTTTCTTTTACCCAAATTGATGTTCTTAAGGCTTTAGTCTTATCTGACTTATCTTTTGATAAATAATTTGCAATTACAAGATCATCCCTAATTTGCCTTGTCTTAAAGTCTAATATCTCTATGGCCCTATCTTGATTTAAATTAGATAAGTAATCTATTATCGATTCTTTATTATAAAGAATCCCTGATTGTCCAATTTCCATAAATTCATTGTGTATCCTTTTATTTAGGTTTTCTTTGTTTTGACAAAATTCTTTCTTAAAAAAATCATTTTCATATTCTAAAATATGGCTTGTAATTTCCATGTAGGTTTCCTCCCGCCTTGTACTACTTTGCATTATTTATTGTTTTATTAATAAGGTCTTTAATTATAGGACCGCAACACTTACCTAAGGGATTCTTAGTTTCACATTGTCCGTTTTTCATAGCTCCAGTTATATTTATAATATCTTTCATGTTTTTTGCATCTTTATTAATAATAGCATCAATAATTTGATTTTCAGTAACTTCGTTGCAATAGCATATGTATTTTGGATCAGCATCTTTCTTAAACCATATAGGCATTTTTATAGAGTCCTTCTTAAAAACAAGTTTGTGATCTAGATTAAAATATACTACATGGCAATCTTCGTTTAAACATATATGGTACTTACCATCTTCAACTGTGTCTATGCAGCTTTCCTTAACAAAATGTTTTACAGTTATACTTTTAACTTCTTGAGCATGTCCACTACATACTGGACATGCATAAATCTTTTCTACTGTCCCAGTAGAACTTTCATTACTTTTTCAACAAGATATATTAGGATCATGATTTTTCAACAATAATACCTCCCAAATTAAAAATAATGCTTCTTCCTTGCCCTTAATTCTCTATCCATGGATTTTCACTAGAATCTACAAATCCATTCATTCTAATCCTATTTCCATTTGTTTTTAGTTTTTATGCCCCATCACAAGTTAAAGACTAATCTGCTTAAGCAAATGGACAGAGTCGTCCATCCCTACGGGTGATATAATTAAGGCCTACCCAGGGTTGGACTATTTTGTATTCTTAAACTTCTTAAGGTATTCTGTTCCTGACCTGTCCATTTCCAAAGCAAATTCAGACATATACTTTCGCTTGCAAAAGGCCTTTATGTCTTCATTAACATCTTTATTTAATAAGTTTGCTTTTTCATTTCTTATTTTATGCATCTTGTCATGGTCTTTTTTATCTAATCTATGGTAGTGGTTTTCAAATACAATATATTCTTTTTCAAAACGGATTGGTTTCTTTCTTTCCCTTTGCTGTTTTGTAGGGTATCCATAAACTAGCATGGCTACTGGTATTACAAATTCAGGTAAGTTTAAAAGCCCCCTTACCCTTTCACAGTTTTCTAAGATATCCCCAATATAGCAAGATCCTATGCCAAAAGATTGAGCTGCCACCACAGTGTTTTGGGCGGCTATTAGGGCATCTGCTGATGCTAATAAAATATCACCCTGGCCTGGTTTTCTTGGATTGCAATCATTTAGCTTAAAGCAATCATACCACCTTTGGTAATCTGCTAAAAATACTAACACCAAGGGTGCCTTAGCTATAAAGGCTTGATTGTCACAAGTTATGGAAAGTTCCTTTTTTAAGTCTTTATCTGTAATATCCAAAATACTGTAAAGCATCATATTTCCAGCGGTTGGTGCTTGAAAAGCAGCATTTAGAATTTCATCCTTTATACTCTCTTCTATTTGCCTATCTTCAAATACCCTCACAGATTTTCTTTCTTTGATTTGTTTCATTACTTCATTGTCCATTGGTTCCTCCTTATAATAGTAGGTTTGCCTTAATATATTAATCAATTATATAATTTAAGTATGTTTTCTCACTCCCAGAGGAATTACCAACTTGGTTTTCTATAACTTTAAACTTTCTTTTATCTAAATCTTCTTTAAGGTAATGACCTGGGCTTAGGTCAATATAATAGCCATTATTTGAACCATAGCCGTATAAATAGGCAAGAGGTTTATCATCTTTTACAAATAAGATATTCATCATGCCTTCACTTACTGTTTGTTCTAGTATCCTAGATTTAAACCCAATCTCTTTTTGCATTTCTTCTTTTGATTGGTAGGGGTCAAAAGCATATGCCATATCATAATCAAAAGTAAATAATTCTCCACCTATACCAGATGTATTTGGGTCAAAACTTAATAACTTTTCACTTAAGTTTCTATTATTTTTATTAAGGTCTGAATTCCACCTTATAAAGAGTATTAATGCTATGGCGAGTAGGATTATTAATAATATTTTCAAACTACCTTTATTTTTCAAATGTAATTCTCCTTTTAATTATTTAATGTAAGCAAAGCTCTTTGTTTTATCTTACCACTTTTGATGTAGTCATAATAATGTAAAAGCTATCTAAATTATAGATAGCTAATTACTTTATAAATTTATCTTAATACAGGAGCCATTAAAACCTTACCTGTACCTCTAAATACATTGACCAATCCTTCTCCTGAGGCAGCTGAACCTATTAACGACTTACCAGATCTTTCAACTGTAAACTTTAAGCTTCCAGACCATGCAATTGCCATATTCCCATCTATTTTTAACTCATCGTTTTCAAGTTCTATTTCTATAAGTTCTTGTCTTGGTACATAGGATTCAAGTGCAACTATCCCTCCCCCACTTAAACCAAGGTTAAAGAATCCCTCTCCACCTAAGGCTGCGGAAGAAAGATTTGATCTCATAACTGCCTTGTGTTCTAATTCTGAATCGCAAGCTAAGAAGAGCCCATCTTCTATTACCATAGACCCATTCCAGCTATCAACATCTATAAGTAAAATATGTTTATAGGTAGGTTCAAGTACGAGCAATCCACTTCCAGTATACTCTGGCTTAATTGCAGACTCATTTGTAACCTTGCCCCTTATGGCTTTTCCAAATAAGTCTCCTACTCCCTTTACCCCGCTAGTAGCTTTCACATCACCAGCCATCCACTGCATGGCACCTGCTTGGACTGTTATATCAGATTTTCCCACATCACAAACAAGTTGCCTTCTTCTTACATTCATTTGACTTGCATAATAAGCTTGCTGGGCTGTAGCATGGTCTACACTTAGGTCTTTTTGATATTCTACTACCTTGAAAGCTCCAAGTTCCTCTACTACCTTGACATCGTCGTTGTCTTGAAAGTTTTTAATCTTAAACATAAATCTCCCCCGTTCTTTACTTAAGTATATTTGCGAACATGGTACTTTAAAAATAATTATATACATTTGACTAAATTTTATCACTTTATTTACATTTTTGAAAGAGGAATCGGTCTAGTTCATTTATACAGGGTGAACCTCACTTTATTTATAAAGAGTCCATTCTTACCCAATTTTATAACAAAAATAAGAGGTTATCCAATGTTTAGGATAACCTTTTATATGATTGGTTATTTTACTTCTAAAATAGCTCCCCTGTTAGCTGATGAAACTTGGGATGCATACCTTGCCAAGTAGCCTGTTGTGATTTTAGGCTGTCTTGGTTTCCAATTTGTCCTTCTTTTTTCTAGTTCTTCATCTGCAATAACAAAGTCTATTTTATTTGCCGTAATATCTATTTTAATTATATCCCCTTCCTCTACTAGGGCAATGTTTCCTCCCACTGCAGCTTCTGGTGAAACATGACCTATAGCAGCTCCTCTTGTAGCACCAGAGAACCTACCATCTGTTATAAGGGCAACTGAATTTCCAAGGCCCATGCCCACTATGGCGGATGTTGGATTTAGCATTTCTCTCATACCTGGACCACCTTTTGGTCCTTCATATCTTATTACTACAACATCACCTGCTTTTATCTTACCAGAGTTTATTGCATCTATTGCTTCTTCTTCACTATCAAATACCCTAGCTGGTCCCTCGTGTACAAGCATTTCAGGTGAAACTGCTGAACGCTTAACCACACATGAATCTGGTGCTAGGTTTCCTGTTAATACTGCTATACCACCAGTTTCGCTATAGGGATTTTCTATTGGTCTTATTATCTCTGGGTTTTTATTAATGCACCCTTTAATATTTTCTCCAACACTTTGGCCAGTAACAGTTATTCCATCTGTTTTAAGTAGACCTTTTTTGTCTAACTCATTCATAACTGCATATACTCCCCCAGCTTCATCTAAATCTTCCATATAAGCATTTCCTGCTGGTGCTAGGTGACATAGGTTAGGTGTTTTAGCGCTAATATCATTTGCTATTTCTAAATTCAATTCTATTCCAGCTTCATGGGCAATTGCTGGTAGGTGGAGCATACTATTTGTACTACAACCTAATGCCATATCTACTACTAAGGCATTCATAAAGGCATCTTGTGTCATTATATCCCTTGGTTTTATATCTTTTTCTAATAATTCCATTATTTTCATGCCAGCGTGTTTTGCAAGTTTGATTCTTTCTGAATAAACCGCTGGGATTGAACCATTTCCCTTTAAGCCCATTCCAATTGCCTCAGTTAAACAATTCATGCTATTTGCTGTAAACATACCAGAACAAGACCCACAAGTTGGGCATACCTTATTTTCATATTCTTCCAGGTCTTCTAAAGTCATCTTACCTGCATTGTATCCCCCAACAGCTTCAAATATGTCTGATAAACTTGTCTTTTTATCCTTTATTCTACCTGCAAGCATTGGCCCACCAGATACAAATATAGTAGGAATATTTAACCTAGCCGCAGCCATAAGTAAGCCGGGTACATTTTTATCACAATTTGGTACCATAACAAGGGCGTCAAAAGAATGAGCCATTGCAACGGCTTCTGTTGAATCAGCAACCAATTCTCTTGTAACTAGGGAATACTTCATTCCTTGGTGACCCATGGCAATCCCATCGCATACAGCAATTGCTGGAAACACAAGGGGTGTTCCTCCTGCCATGGCAACTCCCATTTTTACTGCATCTACAATTTTATCTAAGTTCATATGACCTGGGACTATATCGTTTTGTGAGCTGACTATTCCTATTATGGGTCTATCCATTTCCTCCTTGGTTAAACCAAGGGCATTAAACAATGAACGGTGTGGTGCTTGTTGAATTCCTTTTGTAACTGAATCACTTCTCATAAAATCCCTCCTAATTTTCT
>CAZSLV010000110.1:0-5521 GCA_964607545.1 uncultured Gudongella sp.
CATCCGAAGCGTTAGCGAAGGATTTTTCCTCCTTACACCAACAAAGACTAAAATACTCAACCCCCCCTTGTATATAATATAAATTCAATATAATATAAAAGGTGTGGGTTTAAAAACAAAATAAGAGATAAGAGAGGTATCCTATGTGTACTGGGATTAAGATAGATTTTAATGGTGGATGCGTTATTGGAAGGACTATGGATTATGAAGTTCCTGTAGGGTATAATGTCCTTTACCTTCCTAGAAATTATAATTATTGCAATGATTTAATGGGTAGACCCCTATACTCAAAATACAAGACCTTGGGTGTGTGTTTTGAAAATTGGGACCCCCTTAAGGATGGGGTAAATGAGCATGGCTTATCTGGAATTACAAATACCTTTACAGGTTTTAACTTATACGATAATAAGGTAGTTGAAGGTAGAGTCAATATTTCAAGTTTAGACTACTTTAACTATGCCCTTTCAAATTATAAATCAGTAGAAGAGCTAGTGGATGACCTTCCTAATATCCACCTATCATCCAAGGATTATAAGGGGGACCATGTTATTACACCTGATTTCCACTTTATGTTTGCAGATAAGACTAAGAGGTGTGTGGTAGTTGAACCTAAGAGTAAAGAATTAGTTTATTATGAGAACCCCTATGGTGTTATGACTAATTCACCAGGCTTTGATTCCCATATTAGAAGGCTTAATAAGTTTATGGATTTAAATAATTTAGAAGACTACAATGCTTCTAAAGACTTACCCGGAGGATATGATCCTTTTTCTAGGTTTATAAAGGCTTTTTACTTAACAAAAATGAGTGAGAAAGCCGAAGATTCCAATGAAGCCTTTGCTTACTTTTATAGTATTATGGGAGCTATGGTAATGCCAGAGGGCTTTGTAAAAAATAAAACATACAATGAAACCACCTACACAAGGTATATTTGTTCCTATGATACCTTAAATAAGTATTTAACAGTAAAGTCCCACCTTAATCCTAGCGTTTATAAAATAGGATTTAATGATATAAAAGATGAAGATAAAAGGCAGGCTTTTTTCATAGACCAAGGTTTTATAACACAAGACTTAATAAAAGGGGGGATTTAAAGTGTGGACAAGAAGGGAACTAAAAGATTATGCAAAGGGTTTTTTAAAAAAGCACTACTGGAAGGCCTTTATAGTATGTTTAATAGCAAGCTTACTTAGCGGTGGTGGAAGTAGTAACAGTGGTAGTTCAAACACCAATTATAATGATGATACATACTACAACAATGAGTATACTATAGTTGAAGAATATAATGACAATGTAACACTTGAATTTGACAGTCCAATATTTAATTTTTTCACAAGAAATTTCAAGTCTCCCCTATTTATGATTGGGGGTGGTTTTGTAACCTTAATGTTTTTTGTCTTTATAATATTAATGATAACCGTCGGCTTTGCAATTGAAGTAGGTAAGACTAGATTTTTCTTAGATGGTTTTAAGGATGATGCTAGTATTTCAAAATTGTTTTCTCCATTTAACTCAGAAGAATACTTAAAGATTGTAAAAACTCAATTTTTAAGAGGTCTGTACAATTTTTTGTGGTTTCTCTTACTAATAATACCAGGTGTTATAAAGTACTATGAGTATAGGTTAGTACCCTATATCTTAGCAGAAAAGCCTGACCTATCTTCAAATGAAATAATTTTAAAAAGTAGAGAATTGACAAGCGGCCACAAGATGGAAATGTTTGTTTTAGACCTTTCATTTATTGGTTGGTACTTGTTAGGGGGACTATTTTTTGGCATAGGAGTCTTCTTTGTAGACCCCTATGCAGAAGCCACCTATGCTAGGCTATACAATGTTTTAGCAGGGAATTTAAATATGGATTTTGAGGTCTAAATTAGATGGGTATTTTTAGCCATTTGCAAAGACCTGTATTTTATGATAAGATTAGTTGAAGATAATTTTGGTAAAGATACTTACAAATTAATAAATTACAATGCTTAATTCTATTTTAAGAAGCGTGGGGAGATGTATAAACAAACCTCGTAGGCCTAAAGGGAAGTACAACATTGAATTATATAGACTATGGTTCTTCCATAGTCTTTTTGTATGCACTTTTAGAGATTTAACTTGTAAGTAAAAGAATTCCCTTTTGAATGGGAAAAAATAAAAGGACGGTGTTTTTATGAAAAGAATTATTGGTATTATTTTAGCAGTATCTCTATTAGCCCTTACATTAGTGGGTTGTGCAGGAGATGATTCAGCAGATGGAGGACATATAGTATTTGCAGATGCAGGTTGGGATAGTATAAAGCTTCACAACGCACTAGCAGGTATGATTGCAGGAGAGTTATATGGTTATACATGGGAAGAAGTTCCTGGATCTTCACCAGTAACACACGAAGGTGTATTAAGTGGAGAAATTGATGTCCATATGGAAGAGTGGACTATGAACATTCCAACATATGAGGATGATGTAGCACAAGGAAGAATGCAACAACTAAGTGTAAACTTTGATGATAATAGACAAGGTTTTTATGTACCAAGGTATGTAATAGAAGGAGATAGCGAAAAGGGAATAGAACCTATGGCTCCTGACTTAAAGACAGTTGAAGATTTAAAAAAATACCCAGATGTATTTCCAGATGAGGAAAATCCAAGTAAGGGAAGAGTTTATGGAGCAATTCCTGGTTGGGATGCAGATGATTTAATGTTTGCAAAATATGAATATTATGGTTTAGATGAAGACTTTATTTACTTTAGACCTGGATCAGATCCAGCTTTATCAGCTGCACTTTCAAATGCATATGAAAGAGGAGAAGCAGTAGTAGGATATTACTGGGAACCAACCTGGTTAATGGGTAAGTATGACTTTGTGTTTTTAGAAGAGCCAGAAGCTGATTTAGATACTTTTAAGGATGGAGCTTCAGCTATACCAGCTACTGATACTACAGTAATAATGAGCAATGAGTATTATGAAGATGAAGCAAACAAAGAGTTAATAGAATTTTTATCTAACTACAAAACATCTAGTGCTTTAATTTCAGAAGCCCTTGCCCATATACAAGAGACTGGTGATGATTATAAGGAAACAGCAGAATGGTTTTTAAGAGAAAATGATGACTTATTAGATGAGTGGTTAAATGAAGAAGATGCACAAGCGATGAGAGAGTATTTAAACTAGGAGGGATTTTATGAATGCAGATTGGTTATTTGAATTCCCTTTTGTTTATGATATTGACACCAAGGCAATTGATGATTCTGTAAGAGCATTTTCTATTGAATATGATACTTTTTTTGGAGGTATTAGGTCATTTTTAAGTGGCTTTGTAAGTGGAGTTCACTCCGTATTAGAATTTATACCTTGGTTTGTCCTAATACTCTTTGTAATATTTGCAGTATGGAAAATAAGCGGGAAGGTATTAAAGGGAGTTTTATTTGGAGGACTATTGTTCTCTATAGGTGTAGTAGGCCTTTGGGGACATATGTATGAGACCCTGTCTATAGTAATAGTATCGGTCCTTATATCATTGACCCTTGGATTTCCAATAGGTATTTTAATATCCTCAAATGAAAGGGCTAATAGTATTCTTAGGCCTGTACTAGATACTATGCAAACTATGCCAGTATTTGTTTACTTGATACCTGCTTTATTATTCTTTGGACTAGGCAAGGCACCAGCTGTAATTGCTACAACTATATATGCCATAGTTCCAATTATAAGGCTTACAAGTCATGGTATAAGACAAATTGACCCTGAGGTAGTAGAGGCATCCCTATCTTTTGGATCAACCTGGTTACAATCTTTAGTCAAGGTAAAGATACCCCAAGCCTTGCCAACCATAATGACTGGTGTTAACCAAACAATAATGATGGCCATGGCTATGGTAGTAACAACATCAATGATTGGTGCAACAGGTCTTGGTATGGAAGTGTTAATTAGTGTTAATAGGATAGAGATAGGTAGGGGACTTATATCAGGTACTGCAGTTGTTATACTAGCAGTAATAATAGATAGAATTACCCAGGGCCTTGGGGGTAAAGTAGAGGTGAATCCAGATGGAGACTAAAATAGAAAATAGTATTATTGAAGATAATGGACAAGAAAAAGAAACCTTATTAAAGGTTAATAACTTATCCAAACTTTATGGAGCAGATAAAAAAGATGCTATAAAGTTAAGGAAAAAAGGTTTAAGCAAAGATGAAGTTTACGATAAGACAAAGGTTACTATAGCCCTTTGGGATGTAAACTTAGAAGTTAAAAACAAAGAAATATTTGTAATAATAGGCCTATCAGGTTCAGGAAAATCTACTTTAGTAAGATGTTTTAACATGCTAAATGAGCCTACAAGTGGCAATATATATTACGATGGAAAAGATATAAGTAAATACAATAAAAAAGAATTAAACGAGTACAGGAGAGAAAAAGTTTCAATGGTATTTCAAGGTTTCGGCCTTATGAGCCATAGGAATGTTCTTGGGAATGTGGAGTATGGATTAGAAGTAAAAGGAGTTCCTAAAGAAGAAAGGCACAAGAAGTCTAAAGAAATAATTTCCATGGTAGGACTTGAAGGTTTAGAAGATGAGCCTATTACAAGTCTATCAGGTGGTATGAAACAAAGGGTAGGTATAGCTAGAGCCCTTGCTAATGACCCTGAAGTCCTCCTTATGGATGAGCCTTTTTCTGCCCTGGATCCTTTAGTAAAAAAAGACATGCAATTTGAGCTTTTGACTATACAAAGAAAACTTGATAAGACAATAATATTTATAACTCATGATATAAATGAAGCATTTAAACTGGGTGATAGGGTAGCCATAATGAAGGATGGAGAGGTAATACAAATTGACACACCAGAAAGAATGACTTCCCACCCTGCTACTGACTATGTAAGACAATTTATAGACAGTGCAGATAAAACCCAAGTAATATCTGTAAAAAATGTTATGATAACACCTAATAGTATGGTAAGACTTAGGGATAATCCTAAGCTTGCTATAAAGGCTATGAGGGATAATGATGTATCAAGTGCCTATGTAATATCAGAAAAGACAAAGTTCCAAGGAGTTATAACCCTTGATGATGCTCTAAGGGCTCAAAGGGAGGGCCTAGACTTATCGGATATTCTAATTAGAGACATAATGACTACTAGTCCAGATGCTATCTTAAGCGATATAATAGCAGATGCAACTGAATCAAGGTTTCCCCTAGCTGTTGTCGATGCTGACAATAACTTAAAGGGTATTGTTTCAAAGGTCCACGTCTTATCCTCAATGCAATAAATTATTATGAGGTTGACTTTAATAAATCTAGGATATACAATGTAAGTGAATTACAAAATAAAAAGTTGGGAGCTGGATTTAATCTAGCTGAGAGTAAGCTATAAATGCTTAGACCTGTAACCTGATCTGGATAATGCCAGCGGAGGGAAATATTGATTTGATTATGATATTTTTGCACCCTTTGTCTAACAGGACAGGGGGTGTTTTTTGTTTAAAAAAATAGGAGGTATTTTCAATGAAAAATGTAAATTTAAGTTTGCAAGTT